>JAITWL010000257.1 GCA_031285285.1 Deferribacteraceae bacterium
GATGCAGCTGCGTCACCTAGCCGACAAGGCCGTGTATAACCCTGTGGAGCTGATAGATAAGATGCTATCAGTGGGGAATAAGTAGATTTGCAGACCATAGCCGCCAAGACTATCCTGACGAAATTTTCCAAGCCGTCGGATTGGTTTGGCTTAGACTATAATATGAATCTCTATCGGGGCTGCTGTCATGGCTGTATCTATTGCGATAGCCGCTCTGACTGCTATGGCATTGAAAATTTTGACACTATCCGAGTGAAAGAAGATTGCATTGCAATGCTGGCACGCGAATTGAAGAGCAAGCGCCAGAAAGGTGTGGTAGGCATAGGCGCGATGAGCGATCCCTACAATCCTTTTGAATTGGAACATGAATACACACGCAAAGCGCTTGGCTGGATAGATCACTTCCGTTTTGGCATCAGCATTGTCACCAAAAGCGCTATGATCGCAAGGGATGCAGAGCTTTTTGCTGCAATCAACCAGCACAGCCCTGTGATCACAAAGCTTACGATCACAGCCGAAGATGAGCTATCAAAGCTGATTGAGCCGAATGTCAGCCCAAGCTCCGCGCGCTTCGAGGCATTAGCCACATTAGCAAAAGCTGGTATCTTCACAGGCGTGATGTTAATGCCCATGCTGCCTTTCATCACTGATACTTACGAAAATATAGAACAGATAGTGACTCGCGCCGCCGAAAGCGGTGCACGCTTCATCTATCCATCTTATGGAGTAACGCTTCGCGGCAACCAGCGCCAACACTTCTATAAAGAGCTTGATGCACATTTTCCACGCCTGAAAGCCCAATATATCCAACGCTATGGTGAAGCCTATGCCTGCGGTACGCCGATATACAAGGAATTGAGACGCTTATTTGAGGCAAAGTGCAGAGAACATGGGCTTCTATACGATATGGAGAAGATCATTGCTGCATATAAGTATGAGCGGGAGCTTTGGTGACTCTCCAGATGTGCTTATAAACTTTGTTGCTTTTAACGCTATTCCGTCATTAGACTTGTCATGAAATGCCAAGACCATTCGCTTCGCAGGTGACAGCATACGTCATTGCGGCCTTGAGCCGCAATCCAGAATAAATCCAGTGTGGGAACATTATCAATTAAGAACCACCTGCGTATTCCCCATTGGATTAATCCTAGATTGCGGGTCGAGCCCGCAATGACGCAACTTTTTCGTTTCATGACAAGTCTATTGCGAGGAATCTTCGACGTAACTATGTTGCAAAGTGCGCTGTGTTGTTGTACAGTCATTGACAAAGGGGAGTGCCGTGCAAAAGATTTTAATTATTGGTGGTGGTCTTGCGGGCTGTGAGGCGGCTTGGTATTTAGCAGAGCGGGGTTATAGCGTGCAGCTAGTGGAGATGCGGCCGCTGGCAAGCTCGCCTGCGCATGTGAGCGCTCAGCTTGCGGAGCTAGTATGCTCCAATTCGCTTAAATCTGAAAGTCTTGACACTGGCGCAGGGCTATTAAAATTTGAACTGCGACACTATGGCAGCCTGCTTATGCAGGTGGCGGACATGGCAAAAGTGCCAGCTGGTGCAGCGCTTGCCGTGGATAGAGAGCTATTCGCAGCCGAAGTGACTAGGCGCATCAAGGCTCATCCTAATATCACTGTGGAAAACGCAGTGCAGCAGACTATTCCAGCTGCACCAGCTATATTAGCTTGTGGGCCGCTGGCGCATGATAGCATAGCGGCAGAAATCTTGCAGCTCACAGGCGGTGCGCTACATTTTGTAGATGCTATCTCGCCTGTGATCGCCGCAGATAGTGTAGATATGGGTAAAGCCTTCTTCGCTGGCCGCTATGGCAAGGGGGGCGATGATTATCTAAATCTACCAATGGAAGAAGCAGAATTCGACTGCTTTTATGCCGCTCTTATGGCAGCAGACACAGTGGCTGCGCATGCTTTTGAGGATGAGAAGGTCTTTGAAAGCTGCATGCCTATAGAGGCGATCGCCGCTCGTGGCCGCGAGACTTTGCTTTATGGGCCTATGCGTCCTGTGGGGCTTACCAATCCTCACACTGGCAGGCGGCCATTCGCTGTGGTGCAGCTCAGGCTAGAGAATAGAGAGCGCACAGCTTATAATATTGTAGGCTTCCAAACTAAGATGAGCATACCCGCACAGAAGCTGGTGCTGCGACTCATCCCTGGCCTTGAAGATGCGGATTTTTTACGTTTTGGCACTATACACCGCAACACATATGTGGATGCGCCAGCTTGCTTAGATGCAAGCCAGATGCTGATAGCCCGCGAAGGCGTATTCATGGCGGGGCAGATAACAGGCGTGGAGGGCTATCTTGAATCAATGGCCTCTGGTATAATGGCTGCAATGCAGCTATGCGCACATCTGAACGGCTGTGATGCGATCAGCTTCCACCCAGAGACAGCCTTTGGCAGCCTCCAGCGACATATAGCAGGTGAATTTAGCACGCCATATACACCAAGCAATTTTCACTTTGGCATGGTGCCACCGCTTGCTGAGCGGGTGCGCGGCAAATCTAAACGCAAGGAAGCATACTCCCAGCGAGCGATAGAGCGTGTAGAATCATCTCCCAAGCAAGGATGACATTTTAGCCTTAATAAGTGGTGAGTGAGGCCAGTAGCTCCCCTCGTGCTTTCTCATCAAGATATGTTATAGTCAAGACCACTAAGTATTTTCCAGCCTTGCGGACTGCATATTCCGTTGTTGTAGGGATATTTTCAATTGTTTTTTCTATTGTGATGGTAGCATACTTTTGCTTTGCAATTGTGATAGTGCTTAGCTCATGGAAGCTATAGTTTGTAATGCCTAATGAGTCCATCATTACAGTTTCTTGGTATTGAATAGCCTCAAGATATTCACTCTCTGTTATGTCAGCAGTATCATCACTAAGCTTTTGAACCATCAGCAATATATGAGAGTCATTTGCACCATAGGCCAGCAATTCATTGATAGTCGTGTCATCTGACGAAAAAATCATTGCCATTTGCTCTTCAGGCATAATGGTACAGCATTTTGACGAAGTAAAACGCATGTTTAATGATTTATTTTCCCATGCAGTTTCCGTTAGCGTCCCTTTATTGTAAGCAAAGTTAGTGCAGGCATACATAAAAATACACAATAATGATAAAACAATGATTTTTTTCATAAAAGCACCTCAAAGCAAAAAATATCCCCCTCTAAGAAGTTTCAAAGAAGGGGATGCAATACTTATATCACCTGCATGATCTCGTCGATCTTTGTGCCATCGCGGTATATAACTTCGGCCACCACCTTTTTGCCTCGTGTAATAGGTTTTGGCGTGCCAGTGATGCCTAGGGCTAGCTTCTGGAGATCGCGCATATCCATAATCGGTAGCCCTGTGCCCTTTAGATTCGCCAAAAGCTCTGGGCGGTTTGGATTGACAGCTATGCCGCGCTGGGTGACTAGGATATCCACTGTCTTGCCAGGAGTGGTCACGCAGAGCACTTTGTCGCTGATAAGAGGCAGCCTAGCCCGCACCAATGGCGCGATGATCATTGCTATCTTCGAGCCTGCCGCAGTGTCATTATGGCCGCCGCTACCACCCATTATCACGCCAGACGAATCTGTATGTACATTCACATTAAAATCAAGGTCAATCTCTGTCGCCCCAAGGATAACCACATCAAGATTATCCACAGCTGCGCTTTTTGCGATAGGGCTTGCATAATGGCTCGCTGTGACTTCACGGTGGCCAGGGTTTGTGCGCAATGAATTAACAGCATCTAAGTCAAAGCATTGAACGTCAATCAGCGTGTGGAAGCAGCCTGCAACTAGCATATCCACCATATATTTGGTGATGCCGCCCATGCCATAGCTACCCTTAATTTTCTCAGCCAGCATAATATCTTTCAGATAATTGGCTGCGGCCAGCGACGCGCCGCCTGCGCCTGTTTGAAAGGAAAAGCCATCTTTCAAAAGCCCAGAATGCTTGATAGTCTGCGCGGCATAGTCTGCCATCACAAGACCCACAGGGTCTCTTGTGATTTTGGTAGTGCCTGAGACTATCCCTGCTGGGTCGCCAATCTTATCAACTTTCACCACAGCATCAATATATGTTTCATTGATAGAAAAATCAGATAGCGGATATGGCACAAGATTATCAGTGATCACCACCACATGATCTGCATGCATAGCGTCTGCAAAGGCATAGCCAAGCGCGCCACAGGCAGATGGGCCATACTTACCAGAGCAATTACCCATCTTATCAGCAGTAGGCGCAGCCACAAAGGCTACATCTATATGCGATTTACCGCTGATAATATCCGCTGGCCTGCCGCCATGCGAACGGAAAATCACAGGCTTATCCAAAATCCCCGAAGATACAGCCACGCCAATCCTACCGCTCATATAAGAGCACTCAAGCCCAGATACTACGCCATTTTTAATATGCTCAATAATAGGTGCATGTGCATCAAAAAATGAGCTAGCGTTGATTGTGATATCTTTGATCCCTAATTTTGCAATCTCATCAACAACTGCATTCATCACAAAGTCGCCATTTCTCAAGTGATGGTGAAAAGAGATTGTCATTCCGCTTTTAAGGCCAGATTGTTTTATAGCTTCATTTATAGAATTAATTAATTTGGACATTCCTACCCCCCTTATTTCGCAATGCCGATGGCTTTTGCACTTGCGATAACACGCTCTGCCCTCATAACAATAGGCGCATCAATCATCTTGCCATAAAGCGAAATCGCCCCTTTGCCTTGTGCCTTCGCCTGCTCAATAGCCTCAAGCACCTCATATGCATAGTCAACTTCATCTTGAGTAGGGCTAAACACAGTATTGATAGCGTTAACATGCCTTGGGGATATAGATGCCTTGCCAGAAAAGCCAAGCGACTTAGCATATTTTGCATCAATAACAATCCCTTCGTCATCATTAACATCTGTGAAAGGCGTATCAATAACCTCAACCCCAGCTGCTCTTGCCGCAGATACAATACGCGCGCGGGCATAGAAGATTTCGTTGCCAGCTTTGGTGCGTTCACACTGTAAATCGGCTGTCAAATCCTCTGCACCTATGAACATCGCCTCTATCCGAGCATCGCTAGTGGCTATATTATAAGCATTCTCAATGCCTATAGCTGTCTCCAAAAGCGGGATAAGCTTAGTGCTGCCTACTTTCATATTATTTCGTTTTTCAACTTCATCTATATAAGCAGAAATTTGCTTGATATATCCAGCATCGCTGACTTTAGTTGGCATAATCATATAAGGCTTGAGAGGGATGACTTCATCCAAATCAGCCTTCCAGTAGCCATTATCATCAATGCTATTGATACGCACGATGATATTGACAGAGCCATAGTCCAATGCTTTCATGGCATTGCGCACAAGGATTCTTGCGCCGTCTTTTTCATCTGGTGCGACAGCATCTTCAAGGTCAAAAATAATCCCATCTGCACCCAATATACCGCCATTCATGATCAAATTGGGGTTGTTGCCTGGTAAAAATAAAAGTGAACGTAGCATTTATTTCCCCTCCTGTCTGCGTATTGCTGTTTCCACTCTGGCTCTGATAGTGCACTCAAGAGCACCCCGATCTTTCAGCGTGATAGCGATATTATCAACCTTAAAGCTATCAAGCACTTCATTCACAACGCGAGTGATATCATCACCAAACTGTGCCAAAACGACCGACTCAAGATTGATCTTTCGTCCGCTATTGGGTGAAACCTCAACAAAAACGTCGCTGGATTCAAGAGTACCAGCAAAAGACTTAGCCTTTATTTCCATGTTACCCATCCTTTTTAAACTCTGTAGTGAATTGAAGTATAGCATTGATTTTTCATTTAGACAAGTCTTATGAGAATCGCAGTGAGAATTACAAGGAATTGCCAGCAGACAGACCCCACCCCTATGCACCTGCATTGTGTTATCACAAGTATGGTGCGATGACACAGCTTCTGTAAGCGTATTGCAAAAACATGATCGTTGTAACTAGCGATAGATAGTTGATTTAGGTTGTTCTTATTTTGTGACAATATAAAAAAAGGAGCCCTTTCAAGAAAAAAGCTCCTTTTGTTTCATCTAGACTGATTAGATCAGCCTTTGTGGCACTTCGTGCAAACTTTGCCTACAGAGACTTTTTTCTCTACGTGGCAGCTTTCCCAGCAAAACTGGTGAGCAGGGTTTTTGTTGTTCATCCCAGCAATTGTGCCAGTTGGTTTCCATTTGCCGCCTGCGTCAGTAGCGTGGCATTCGGTGCAAGTGTTTGTGTTAGAATGCAATGCATGATCAAATGTCACTGCCTTCTGCTTGCCTTCCACACCCCATGCTGTTTTAAGGTTTACTTTATCTGGTACAGCCACTGCAGCATAAGCAAACGCCACTGTTGCAACCATGATAGAAATAATTAAAATTGCCTTCTTCATTCATGCCCTCCCACATTTATGGTATCCCTACATTAGTTCCACTAGCGAAATATGTCAAGACAATTTTATTACTTGTCCAATTTTTATAAATTGTAATAAATGATGTCCCTATCCTCCGTCTATGTTATATTAGGTTTAACGAGACCAATACACAAAAGGAGTAAGGGACAAATGAATACTACCAAAGAACGTAAGGAA
>JAITWL010000259.1 GCA_031285285.1 Deferribacteraceae bacterium
TTCCTTACGTTCTTTGGTAGTATTCATTTGTCCCTTACTCCTTTTGTGTATTGGTCTCGTTAAACCTAATATAACATAGACGGAGGATAGGGACATCATTTATTACAATTTATAAAAATGATATAAAAATGATATATTGCTTGACAATGCCTCAATATATAGCGATAATACACGCCGCTGTATTGTGGGCTCGGTGCATTTTTATTGATTCGCTTTTTGGCGTGTATAGTGCATCTGAGGGGAGTATATGCCTAAGGTCACTATTGCTGATTGTGCTGGTTTTTGCTTTGGAGTAGAGCGGGCTATCAAGCTTGTGTATGATGCTCGCAAAAATCATGATAATGTTGTCACGTTTGGCCCTATCATTCATAATCCACAAGCAGTGAGCGACCTTGAGAGCATGGGAGTTTTTGTGAAAAACTCCATAGGTGATATCACTAGCGCCATGACAGCTGTAATACGCACGCATGGCGCAAGCAAAGACGATGCTGCACAGCTCAATGCTCGTGCACACAGTGTGTTGGATGCTACTTGCCCCTTTGTAAAGAAAGTGCAATCGGCCGCTCAAGAGCTATCCAAGGCTGGATACAGCGTGGTGGTGGTGGGCGAGGCTGATCACCCTGAGGTGCATGGCATTATTAGCTATATTGATGGGGAATATTTCAATGTGGTTTCTGTTGAAGAAGCCGAAAAGCTCCCTGAAAGAGATAAATATGGTGTTGTGGCACAGACCACACAGAATGGCAAAGCTTATGACGAGATAGTAAGCGTGGTAAAGACTAAGGCCATATCAGCAGATGTGAGTGTGGCATACACCATATGCAATGCGACACATAATAGGCAGGCTGCAGCGCTGGAGCTTGCAAAGCACGTAGACGTGATGATAATCGTTGGCGGGCGTAATAGCGCCAATACGACGCGGCTTTATCAGCTTTGCAAGGCAGTGTGCGAACGCACTTATCATATAGAGACTAAGGCCGAGGTCAGCAGTGTTATGATGGCTGATGCGGCGCATGTGGGGATATCCGCTGGAGCATCCACACCAAATTTTATTGTGAGCCAAGTTAAAGATTATATACTGGAGAATGGAAAATGAGCAATGAACACACAAACGGCGAAGAAATGCGGATGGAAGACTTTGAATCTATGTTGGAGGAATCCCTGAAGCAGCCAACGAAAGGCTCGACGGTCAAAGGTGTGGTGGCGCAGATTCAGGGCAATGAAGTGATCGTGAATGCGGGCTTCAAGACTGAAGGCGTGGTGGACAAGAGCGAGCTAGCCGAAGATGTCAAGGTTGGCGACGAAGTTGAGTTGATAGTGGTCGGTTTTGATAACGGCGGCTATATGCGTCTGTCACGTAGGATGATCGATGAGCGCTCCGAGTGGAATGCCCTCAAAGATGCTGCCGACAAAGTAGTGAAAGTCAAAATTGAAGCCCATGTTGAAAAGGGATACCGTGGCAAAATAGGCGAGGTGGATGCTTTCGTGCCTGAGAATCATATCGATCTCAAGAGCCGCATGCAAGCACCCGAATATTATATAGGCAAAGTGCTGATGGCTAAGGTGTTAAAAGTTGGCGGTGGTGGCAAACATCGTTCAGCGCTGGTTTCACCAAAAGAATACACCATAGAGCAAAACAACAGGGAGCGTTCAGGCTTTCTTGATCAAATCAAAGTGGGCGATGTGCTCACAGGTGTAGTAAAAACGCTGAAAGACTACGGCGCGTTCATCAGCTTTGGCGCAGTGGATGGCTTTTTGCATAAGTCAAATATCGCATGGGGTCGCCCTAAGAACCCAGCTAAGTATATGGAAGAAGGTCAAGAGCTGAAAGTGCAAGTGCTTGAGATCAATCCTGAAAATGGCAAGATCGAAGTCGGCCTTAAACAAATCACAGAAGACCCTTGGACAGCTGTTAAGAGCAAATACCCTGTGGATAGCTCAGTATCCGCCACTATCATTGGTCGTCGTCGCAATGGCTACATCGCTGAGATCGAGCCAGGCGTAGATGCGTTCATTCCGCTGGAAGAGCTGAGCTGGCTGCGCAATATTCGCACACATATCAATCCAAAAGATGTTGTAGACGGCCGCTTGATGGATTATGATGATGAGCATAAGCGAGTGGTTATATCCGTGAAAATGATGCAAGAAAACCCTTGGAAGACGCTGAAATCAGAGACTCCAGAAGGCACTGTTGTACGCGGTACTGTGAAGAATGTAACAGATTTTGGAGTGTTCGTGGATTTTGGTCAGTTTGTAGATGGCCTCATCCGCAAGTCGGACATTTCTTGGAATGATGAGCCAACTGATCTGAACGCAATTTATAAAAGCGGTGATGAGATCGATGCTAAGATTCTCAAGATAGATGAAGAGCGCGAGCGCGTGAGCCTCGGCGTGAAACAGCTTGGGCAAAACCCTTGGAGAGATATGCCAAAGGGTGGCTCAAAATCTGTGCAGGTGACTATCACAGCTGTGACTAAAACAGGCATTGAGGCTGAGCTTGATAACGGTCTGAAAGGCACAATAGCCCCATCTGACTTGGAAGAAGGCAAAGGGCTTGATTCATACAGCGTAGGCGATGTTATCAACGTGGCAGTGGTGAAAGCTGACCAGCGCGACCGCTCTGTGATCCTATCAGTGCGTAAGCTGATGGTGGATAACGAACGCAAAGAAACAAAAGAATATATGAAGAAGCTTGAGCAAAATGATGAAAGTCAAGGCTTTGGCAATATCTTTAAGGATATATTGAAGTAATAAGATTTAGTCGCTAATCCCCTTCACTTGGTGAATTCACTTGGCGAAGGGGGTTGTTGCACCAAAGGTGACAGGTAGCGGCGCGCCTGCAGCTCTTCAGCATTTTGTCATTGCGGATTGCTTCACAGAGCCTCGCAATGACGAAATGGAAACATTTTTTTATTGAGAAGAACCTGTCATATGAGGCTATCATGCTGCTTTAGGGGCTAACAGAAATGCGCGAAGATAACAAAAACTTAATTAAATCAATTGAAAAAAAATTATCTCATAAAATTCATGCGCAATACATTGAATGGATAACTAATCAAAATAGCGATAAACAAGGACGTGTCATAACAGAAAATATCAGTATGACTGGCTTTGTTGCGCTTGATGAGCTAGTATCTATGAATGAAGCAGCCCAAGCGGCTGGATTTCCAAATGTAGGCATATATTTTTCATGGGTCAACAATGATAAGCAAGAAGCCCTTGCAATGTGCACCTTATCGCCGTTTAGCTATGCAGATGCCCATAGGAAGCAGGCATCAGTATGGCTTGTTAATATAAAAGAGCAACAATGCTATCATTTGGCAATGGGCTTTAATATTTTTCTGAGCTACCTTGATAAAAAGCGTATAGGGAAACTGCCTGAAGGTGTTAGCTTTGAGCAGTGGACTCGTTTTGAAGCAGACTATTACTGTAGCAAAGGTCTAGAGACGAAAGGCGAAACAAGCGAAAAATGGTATCTCAAGGCAGCAGAAATGGGCTCTATAAATGCTATGGAAGGCCTTGGTGACTACTATCAATATGTGCTGGAAGACAAGGTTGAAGCTGAGAAATGGTATCTCAAGGCGATAGAGAAGGGACAAGTTCAGGCACACTTTGGGCTGGGTAGGCTTTATCGCACACAAGGAAGGCTTCAAGAGGCTGCTGACTTGGTTCAGAAAGCATACGATCTGGGCTGTAGTCATACAGAGGCCTATCTTACGCTCGTCCAATATGAGCTTGGCCTTGATTTCTATAAGCAGGGAAATTATAGCGAGGCCAAGAAATGGTATAACAAAGCTGCCAGCAGCGATTCTAGCAGTCACGAAAAAAGTCAGGCACAGAAAGCACTAGATGAATTACAGAAGGAAGGCTACTAGTGGCAGTGGAGCCAAGATCTGGAAAATGATTGCAATCATACACTGATTAAGCTATGCTTGTTTACGTCAGATAGACGCATGAGGTGGATGAATGCCAACAAAAACGCATTTGGATGCTAATATACCAG
>JAITWL010000286.1 GCA_031285285.1 Deferribacteraceae bacterium
AGCTGCTTAGTGCCCTTGATCCAGCGTGTCTGGCGGATCCCAGGATGGCCGTATGAATGCACAGTGGCATTGGCAAAGGCTTCGGGATATTCTGCACACATAAAGCGGAATGCTCGCTCAGCTCGCTCCCTGCCTGTGATGGCTGACCTTGAGAAGGCCACCTGATCAAGTGGCGTTTCCATATGGGTCATATTCAGTATGAGGCGATTTTTCTGTGGGAATAGGAAGGCTATGCCATCATGGCGCTCCACGCCAAATGCTGCTGCCTTCTCCGCTATAGCTGCCCTTGCAGCCTTTTCGCCTGGAAATTTATCAAGGTCAACATTATCCACCACAACAATCTGTGTGCCATACACTTGCCCTTCGTCTGATTCTCTGCATGGCAGCCCTGCATTCCATGTGAGCGCTGCATCGCCAGAGGCATCAATAAATGATGTCGCCTCCACACGCACTTTACCGAAGCGGCCAGTGAAATTTACAGCTGTGAGCCTGCGGCCTGCTTTCTCCACGCTATCAATAGATACACCATTAAGAGGAATGATCCCCTCTTTCACAATATTACTATCGATCCAGCGCAGAAAGGCTTGCTCATCATAGGCCACCGAGACAGTGATCCCCGAATCGCGATAATATAGGGCATTTTCCTTATCAAGATCGCGCAGAAGATCTTCCACCACTCCATAGGTATAGAGATAGTGTGGAGTGGATTTAGAATAGAAGCCGCATAAAAGCCCTACATTGGAATTGATTGCCTGCCCGCCAGGGATCGCTAAGCTATCAGCGAGCACCACTTTTTTGCCGAGCCTTGCTGCTTGGATTGCGGCAGTGACCCCTGCAGAGCCCATGCCCACCACGAGTATATCAGCCTGCAAAAGAGCAGGCTTTTCATTAGGGGCTTTCACCACCTCACGTGTCTTGGTTTTTTCAATCCTATTGGTTAAAATAGCCATAGTTTACCCCTCGCTAACGTAGATTAACGCCCATGACTGTTTCTGGCAGCCACAAAGAAAGCTCAGGCACAAAAGTCACCAGTAGCAGAATTGGGATGCACACAAAAACCAGCATAGGAACAAGCGGCTTGATCATATCAGCCACTGGCACACCTGAGGCCTTGGATGTGATAAAGAGGTTCATAGCCATTGGCGGAGTGACTGTACCTATACCAACGCAAACAAACATGATTACAGCTAGCTGAGTGAGCGAGAGGCCAATCATATTTGCAGTAGGCACGAGCATAGGAGTGACAATAAGAATCAACACACCCGCATCAAGGAAGAAGCCAGCTATAACCAGCACAAGATCAATCAAGAGGATGATGATGATAGGGTTAGAGGTGACATTACCAATCCCTGCTGCGATTGACTGCGGCACGCCTTCAAGCACAAGATAACGGCTCAGGATATGCACCATCGGGATGATGAACATAAAGCCGCCAAGATTCATACCATTGCGTGCAAATACTGATGCGCCATTTTTCATTGTGATGCGTCTATATACTACGATGCCGATCAGGAGCGCATATACGCCTGAAACTGCCCCAGCCTCGGAAGGTGAGAAATAGCCGCCATAGATACCCCAGAAGATGATAACAGGCATCAAAAGAGCTGGGATAGCAGAGATAAAGGTCCGCTTGAGGCCCGCAAGGTAGCTTTCATTTAGATCAGGCAATTTAATATTTTCGCCGCCAGCTGCCTTAGCCTTCTCAGCTCTTTCTTTGGCTTCCTCTTCCATAGTCTGTTTTTCCATTTCAGGATCATGCCATTTGCTAAACATTATCCTATTTATGATAATGTAGCCAAGCCCCCAGATGATGCCAGGGATGACTGTCGCAAGGAAGAGCGCTGAGATGCTCACATCTGCCACAATAGAGAATAGGATGGCATTCATATTTGGCGGAATCATATAGCCAAGCGGAGCTGAGGCTGCAAGCAGTGCAGCAGTGTAGCGCTTATCCCAGCCCATCTTAGCAAGGCGAGGCAGCATGATTGTGCTCAAAGCTGATACTGTCGCTGTGCCTGAGCCTGATATTGCACCAAAAAACATTGATGCAAGTGGGATGGTAGCACCCAGAGAGCCTTTAAGCTTTTTCAAAAGCGAAGAGGCAAAGTTAATAAGCTGCTCCGCGATACCGCCAGCTTCCATCAGGCCACCAGCCAGCATAAATAGCGGTATGGCAAGCAGAGATGAACGCTCAAGCGAGTAAAACGCCGTGCTGGCAACTGCTCCGAAGCCTTGATCCACCATCATTAGATAAAGCAACGAGCCTGTAAGAAAACTTGGCGCAACAGATACACCAAAGATGATGAGGGCTAAAACTAACCCAGAACAAATGACTATTTCCATTTAAGCACTTCCTTGATGTCATTTATTAGGTGGACAATATAGTAGAAAATCATTAGCACAACGCCAAACACGATTATTGCAAGAATAATCCAGTAAGGAGCTTTCATACCAGCAGTGGTAGCGCCTTTTTCAAAGTTATACCCTGTGAATTCTACTAGCGAGACAGTGAAAATAATAAAAACGGTGATAGTGATAATACCGCCAATTATTTGAATAATTTTGCGCGCTTTCTCATTTTTTATAAAAAGCACATATAGATCCAAGCTGATATGGTCTTTCTTTTTAGCATTAACAGCCGCTGTCAGCCAAACGCCTAAGAGCATCATATATGTTGGCACTTCGTCCCAGCCACCCAGAGGCACATGAAAGATGAAGCGTACCAATACTTGCACAAAGGTTACACCCAAGATCATCACCATTGCAATGGTGACAAGAGTTGATAAAAATTTTATCATTGAATTACTCCCTTAAGATTACACTGGTGCTTCTGCACACCATCGGGGCTTGATACTCGGTCGGCAGAGCCGACGCTCCATTACGCCCCTTACACTCCGTGGCGACCCCAAAGCCTTGCACTCAGGGGCTTTAAGGAGTTACTGTCCTCGAACACTATCCGCTTCGCGGTCATTCCGTCATTGCGAGTCCTCGAAGCAATCCAGACCTCAGGATTATGCTTATCCTTAATCCTAGATTGCTGCGCTACGCTCGCAATGACAGCGTTTACAAAAGTGATACCTTACTCTGCTGCTTCAGTTGCTTCTGCTGCCACAGGCTCAGCTGTACGGTCAGCTTGCACTATATTGATCACTGCATCATAGGCTTCTGCACCTACAGCTGTGCGGATCTTTTCAGCTATGCTATTAGAATAATCTACCCAGCTCTGGCGCTCTTCTGGGGTCAGATTGTAGATCTCAACGCCAGCAGCTTTCAGAGTGTCAAAGCTAACAGCTTCATCAGCTATCTCGCGCTCGCCTTGGAATACAGCTGCTTCACGTGCGCAATCAGTCACTATTTGTTTCAGATCATCTGGGAGCTTGTTGAAGCTATCAGTGTTGATGACGAAAGCTGCGCCATTAGCCCACTGCCAGTTGATATCACTGTAAAATTTGCCCACTTCCTGATATTTGCGGCCAATTACAGAAGTCGGTGGGAATTCAAGGCCGTCGATGCTGTTTGTCTGCATAGCTGTGTACACTTCGCTTACAGGCATAGGCATAGCTTGGCAGATATCTTCCCAGAATGCGCTCACGACGGGATCTTCATAAGTGCGCAATTTCAGATCGCTTACACTCTGCACATCTGTAACTCTGTGCTTAGTGTTAAACATACCGCGAGTATTGGAAAGCCCCATAGCAAGCAGCACTGCACCATGCTCGCTCATCCATGAAGCAGAAAGCTTGAAGAATTCGCTATCTGGATTGGCTACATGTGTGCGAATCTCATCATAATCACGGAAGAGATAAGGGATTGACCAAGCGCCAAAGCGCGTGTCTATGGCCGACATAGGCTGACCATAATAGATATCAATCTCGCCACGCTCCATCTGCTGGAAAGTGTCGTTAGCAGAGCCAAGAACAGAAGCATAGAAGCCCTGTATCTGAACGCGGCCGCCAGTTTTTTCATCTACATCCTTGATGAATTTCTGCATTGCAGCACCAAGGCTCTTATAGGTGATATCACCCACACCTGGATCAGCATAGATAGATGACATACGCAGCTTATAGGTTTCACCAGCCGCAGTGCCTGCAGCACCATCCGCGCCTTCTTTCTTTGTGCATCCAAGCACAGCAAAAAGCGCGACAAAAACAAGAACAACTAACTTCTTCATCCTTTTTTCCTCCAAAAAAACATTTTCAAAAATTTTCTTTCGATAACCAGAAGATATACCCATATGGTATGATTAGCAACCAATTTTTTGATTTTTATGTTTTATGTTTTATGTTGATAACAGATGTGATAATGGGCAAAAAAGCTGTGTCATTTGATGAAACTGGAGCTAGAATTATCTCAATTTATAACTTTTATTTGAAGTATTAAATATTATCAGATATAATTAGATGTAATTAGATATTTATGGGTATGAAAAAATATGTTAAATTTGAATAGTTTAAAAATTGATACAACAATGCTTTCTATAATTGCCGAGATAGACGAATTTAAAGGAATGTGATACATAAAGATAAACCCGCTGAGCTTCATACTTTGCGCACACTTGCAACCATTGAAAG
>JAITWL010000326.1 GCA_031285285.1 Deferribacteraceae bacterium
GCTGCCAGCGGTATCTGAAATCATTTTGCTGATGGTGCCTTACTCTGATAGCGATACGCAGGGCATTGCTTACTCTGAGAGTATCAGCCGCGACCTTGCGCAAGTGCTCTTGCCACCGCAAAATATAGTGATCCTCCGCCGCAATGAGCAGATTACCCTAAGCTGGGATGCAATCCCTAATGCCTCTGGCTATAAGATATACACCAATAGAGGCGTGATACAGACAGCGTCTACGCTATATTCTGTTCCCATTGGCGCGGAAGAATGTACGCAATTACAACTTTCCACAGTGCGCGGCGGCAAAGAGTCGCAAACTGTTGAGCTTGAATCTTGTGAGTGAGCTATGATAAAACAATTTATTCAATCTATCCCAAAGCCTGTATGGCTGATCAGTGCTAACCATATGAGCGTTGATCTCTCTGCAGGGGCGTTCTATATCGTGTTGCCATATATCAAGGCCAAATTTGGCTTGAATTATTTGGAGATCACAACCATTGTGCTTGTAAATAGCATATCAGCCTCTATCTTGCAACCGTTGCTTGGCTATATCTGCGATAAAAAGCCGCGAGCATGGCTGATGCCTGCTGGCTGCCTTTTGACAGCGTCTACGCTGCCATTGATACTCTTTTCACCCTACTACTGGATGGTTTGCGCGCTCACAGCTCTCAACGGGCTTGGCTCAGCCTCGTTTCACCCACTGGGGGCAAAGACAGCCAATATGGTCACAGCTTACAATAGAAAGGGGCGCTCGCTAAGCATATTCTCGCTTGGCGGCTCATTCGGCGTGATGGCGGGCTCGGTCTTCATATCGCTTTTGATGGAAGCGGGCGTTGGCTGGCATATCTGGATATATAGCCTGCCATCAATAGTTATAGCCATATCAATGTTTCGCATAATCCCAAGCCTGCCGCCATATCCGCCTTCTCGCAAGCGGGAGGATGGTAAAAGCTCTCTGGCGGATGTGCTCAAGCTTTCGATGCTGGCGTTCTTTGGCATGTTAATTGCGAGGGCTATAGTGATGAATGGGCTAAGCACCTTTGTACCGCTATATTACATATCTCATCTAGGTGGCAATCAGCTAACAGCAGGCTTTTTGCTTAGCTTCTTCATGGGGGCGGCTGTGATAGGTACGCTTTTGGGCGGTATGCTAAGCGATAAGTATGGCAGCAAGCGAGTGATGCTGGTGAGCATACTGCCAGTTACGCCGCTGATATTCATCTTTGAGCGATCAAGCCATGCGGGAATCTTCATAACGCTTGCGCTAGCGGGTATCTTGCTGGCAGCTACTAATACGAGCAGCCTAGCACTAATACAGAAGCTGCTTCCAGATAATCTAGGCATGGCTTCAGGCATCAACCTTGGGCTTAGTGTTGGCCTGAGCGCGATAGGCGTGATAGCCTTAGGCAATATGGCAGATATCAAAGGCTTGGAGCTAGTATTCACCATTTTGGCAATACTGCCTATATTTGGCTTTGTGATGACGCTATTTATTAGAGAGCCAAGCGCAAACAAACAGCAATAACAAACAATAAAGCCTTGCTAAAGGCAATAATGAGGAATACATGGCAACTAAAACTTTGCTTATCATTGACCCACAAAATGACTTTGTCCTGCCAGATGGCGCGCTGTCAGTTGCAGGCGCTGTAGAAGATATGCAGCGGCTGATTCCGCTGCTAGATGACTATGATAAGATAGTGTTGACACTCGATTCACATGCAGTGGGTCATATCGCTACGCCTGTATATTGGCACGATGCGAATGGCAATCAGCCACAGCCTTTCACACTCATATCTTATGAAGATGTGGCTAATGGTCACTGGATGACTGATGATAAAAATGCAGCAGGCTATCTGAAAGAGCTTGAGTCCAGAGGCAAGAAGCATACTATATGGCCAGAGCACTGTGTGTATGGCACTTTTGGCTGGCAGCCTTATGCACCACTGAAAGCTGCTATTGATAAATGGCTATATTTTGGCGGCAAAAAGCTTGCTGTGCATCTCAAGGGGCGTGATAAGAGCACTGAGATGTTTTCTGCTGTGCTGCCTGTGGTGGCTAGTAGCGCTCAAAATAAGTACGATGCTCACCGTTTTTTAGATCTGTTGCAAGGTGATAGCATTGCTGTCGCTGGAGAGGCTGATAATATCTGTGTTAGGGAAACTGTGGCCGATATAATACGCTATGCTCCTGAGCTTGCAGCGAAATTACAGATATTGAGGGGCTGCATGTCAATAATCCCTATGGACGATGGCATTGAGGAATTTTGGGAAAGCACAAAGGCGAAGGGTGTTAGTATAATTTAAGGGTTGCTGAGGTTTTTTAGTGCTTCTACCACTTTCAAGCCGCCCTTATCAGTTTCAGCAACAAACTCATACTCTTTTTCTTCATCATAGTATCGTAAAACAAAAAGCGGTCGGCTCGCTGTGAGGATTTTTTTTAACAAAGATTTTGGGGCTTGGTATTCCACAGAAATTATTTTTTCTTTTGGGATAAAGGCGGTCTTTTCTTTGGCGCCTTTTCTGCTGCTTGTCCTTGATAGCACAGAGAGCCAGCTTTCTTGCGCAAAGTGATGAAAGCGAAAGCCAGCATCAGTGGCAATCAACAAACCCCACATGGAAGTTGGCATTGTCGCATAGCCGCGCAAATACGAGCCTAAATGAAATGCGAGAACTTTCTCTCCATAGGTATTCTCATAATCTTGCCAAAATTCTGCGATATCTTGTTCTTCACTCATTGTTATCCCTTCCGTAATTCCTTAAAAAAAGCCTGCATCATCGCTCTGATCTCGTCTTCTCTCACAGCTGCGATATAGTCTACATGGTGATTAAGCGTGGGGATGTCGAAGAGCTGAGCTTTTGTGAGTACCCCGCCAAATTTTGGCTCGGGCACGCCAAAAACCACCAGAGGGATACGAGCCTGGATAATAGCACCTGCGCACATGAAGCACGGCTCAGCGGTCACATAGAGCATGGCTTCGTTCAGCCGCCAGTCGCCTACTATCTCGCAGGCTTTGTTGATGCATAATAGCTCTGCATGTGCTGTTGCAGAATTAAGCTGCTCTTTTCGGTTGTGCTCAGCGGCGATCAGCCTATCAGCTATGAATAAAGCTGCGCCAACAGGCACTTCGCCTTCATTGTATGCCGCCATAGCCTCATTGATAGCCGCCTGCATATTGAGATTATGATCTATCACTCTGCCGCCAAATCAATGATCATCTCCACCTCTTCTGTGCTGAGGCCGAGCGTAGCGGCCACTGTGGCCACGCTATCACCGCTCAATAGCATCTGATAGACCTTCTTTTGCAGAGGAGTCTCTTCGGCGCGCCTTGGTGCGGGATTTACAGGAGTTATAGGAGTGACTGTGGCAGGAATTGGGTTTCTGGCAAGCGTTTCTACTGTGGTCTCGTAGCCTGTGATCTGATGAAGGCGACTGAGGCGGCTCTCCACTAGGTCGCTCAAGTCTTCCAGCATTGATTCCTTCTCTTTTATGCCTAGCTCTAGCTGCTCGGCCACTCGCTCACTTTCGATTAATATCTCCCGCATGTTATCCACATATGCGGCAACATCTTTGGCAGAAATATCCGTGATCTTATCTTCCAGCTTGCGGACGCGCAACATTAGGCTGATAATTATAACAAGCATAACCACCAGCGCAAATAAGATTACCAGAAGCAAAGCTGAAAAACTCATAAATCCCTAATACCCTTGATCATATCGCGCTCCCTGCTGAAAAGGTATTTCACGATGCCATCGATGAGATCATCTTTTAAGTGTATGAAACGCGCCATGTAGAAAAAGCCTGTCTCGGCTGCTTTTAGCTGTTTGACCTCCAGCAGAGCCGACATAATAGTGCGGTCTTCGCCATCGCCCACTGTGCAATGCGTGTACGCCAGCGCGCCATCGGGGATTAGCTCCTCATCATGCAGCACAAAGCCTGCAGCGCTGATGCCCACAGTGCGCATAGGTCTAGAGCCTTCCTCCTTGCGTATTGAGACCAGATTGAGGATATCGTCCAGCTTATTATTCAGCTCAAGCATAAATCGCAGGATATTGCGGCTTTCTGGCGGCTCGGTATTAATAGCCTTGCGCATCCTGACAGCGAGGCTGCCAGCAGAAGCATTATTTTCGCGGGTTACGCGCTGCACATATAGACCTTTATCATCAGATTCAATAAATTTGAGCAGCAGAGTATCTTCATACTCAAGCATGATATGCTTTTCGGCCTCATCAGATATCGTGGATGCCTGCTGCAAGCGAAATACAAAGCTATCATTAGCCTGCTCTGATACAAAGCTCAAGCGCCGCATAATGGTGTCATCATCATCATTTTTGTATTCCATGATGATATCAGTGGCCTTTTTGAGTTGAGACGCAGTGAACCACTTCACATTTAGCGTGATATTACCGCTGGCAAAGCCTGCAGATGGTTCAAATGAGGCATAGCGCCAGTATATTGAATTGCCGATAGTCACAGTCAGCATAGCATACATATATGATCCTTTGAGGCTAATTAGCAGTCTCGCGCACAGTCTCTGCTGTGTATAAGTCTAACAAATTTGTATAGAAGCTTTTGAGCCAAATTAGCCATATTTTGTCGTCACCACTATTGATGGTGGAATGCAAGAATACATAACCATCAGGATGTATCTTTCCTTGAAATTCATTAGCAGATTGTGAAAGAATCTTGGGATACCATCCGTAGACACGATCGCTAGCATCTGGTTTAAAACCTCGTTTTGTGAGGGCAGCCATATAATCAAGCTGCAAATCAAAATTTCCATCTGCTGGCATTGGGCATGTTGCTGTTACATATTCGGTAATATCAATGCTATTATCAAGCTTTGTTGCTAAAGCTGGTGAGATATCCCAAGCGTTTGCTATTGTGCACCCAGTTAGAATCAAAAAAGGTGCATAATTATCATCAATGAAGTTCTTATCATCATTATCATCATCGCTATTGCAACTCACTAATAGTGTGGCAGTAATTATAACAGCTAAAACTAACTTCTTCATACAATTTGCCTCACTTTGCCATGCTGTATATCTTCTCCATATCAGCAATCTCTAGTGGGTGCAATGCTCCAGGTTTGCGTGTGCCGCTGAAGCTACATTTATAGGCTAATTCTTTGATCTGCTCTGCTGTCAGCTCCACACCTAGCGCGCTGATACTTGTAGGCATATTAAGCTCATGGAAATGCTTTTCTAATGCGGCGATACCAGCCAGCGCTGTCGCATCTGTATCGCCTTTGTCCACACCCATCACAGCTGTTGCGAAATGAGCAAAGCGCTCTGGGCAATCCTTATAGATATATCGTGCCCAGCTAGCCCACAATGCAGCCAATCCCGCCCCATGCGCCACTCCAAACATCCCACTTAGCTCATGCTCAAGCGCATGCACGGCAAAATCTCTCAGAGAGCCACATTCTGTAAGCCCATTATGCGAAAGACTGCTTGCCCACATAATATTGGCGCGTGCATCATAATTATTAGGTTCTTTCATCACAATCTTTGATTGCGCAATGACGCTCTGCATTAGCCCTTCGGCGATCCTATCAGTGATATCCATAGTGTCACGCAAGAAGTAGCGTTCCAACGTATGCATCAATATATCTACGCAGCCAGAAGCAGTTTGATACGCTGGCAATGTGTAAGTCAGCTCTGGATTCATAAAAGCAGTCTTGCAACGAACAAGATTGCTATTAAATCCACGCTTCAAGAGACCTTCTTCATTGGTGATTACCACTGAATCGCTCATTTCGCTGCCTGCAGCCGCAATCGTAAGCACAGCGCTCACTGGCATGGCAACGCTTGGCGCAGCCTTACGCAGAAAGATATCCCAGACGTCACCCTCGAAAGGCACGCCAAGGGCAATGGCCTTGCTTGAGTCGATCACGCTTCCACCGCCAACAGCAAGGATATAATCCACTTTCTCTTTGCGACAAAGCGCTATCCCCTCTTTCACCAAAGAAAGCAACGGATTCGGAATAACACCGCCTAAGCTAATATGCGCCAGTCCTGCTTTATCAAGCGAAGCATATATCTTGTCAAGTAACCCTGATTTTTGCGCACTAGCACCACCAAAATGTACCAACACCTTGCTAGCACCCTGTGCCTTGAGCTCAGCGCCACATTGCTCGTCAGCATTTTTGCCAAAAATTACTTTTGTGGGCGTGTAGTATTGAAAATCTCTTGTCATAATATTCACCTTTAATAGTCGTATCGTAACACGCACCACAAAAATATCAAGCAAAAACTTGAAAACTTGGCGATTATATACGCAGGGAGTGTCAATTGGCGTTGACGCATGGACGCCCTTTCTGGCAAGGGGCGAGCCCCTACGAAGCTTTCTTGTTTGCGATGATAATGATCAGCGCCTGTGGGATAAAGAGCCAAAACCCTGAAACTGGTATAACAATAGCTCCTAAAATTGCGAAAATAAGCATGCTATAGCCGAAAAATAATGGGGCTGGCCTCTGATCGCGCTTGATATAGTGGTGCAGAATCTGTCCAAAAGAAATGATGATAAATCCGCAGATTAAAAACCAAAATGCATATGAGTGTTCAATACTTTGAGCTATTGTATTGAACAATCCAGCCCGAATTATTTCCACATGTGCCGACCACCCAAACATCAGCCCAACTGCTGTGTGAATTATCCCTGTTATAATAAGAAAAAGCCCACTATATTTCCAAATCTTCATCTTACTTCCCTAGATAGTCGTCACAATCAATGCAAAAAGCTGTCAATTGCGAACCTAGCGTGGCAATCCAGAGTACCTCAACGCTGGATTGCCACGCATGTCGCTGTTTTTTATACGTAACCCAGAAATTTCCAATATGTTGCACCCAAGACCATAATCAGCAGGTAGGCGATGATAGTCAGCGGTATACCTGTCTTCACAAAGTCGCTAACGCTAAAGGTATTTGTACCATAGGCGATCATATTCTGTGGAGCGTTCACTGGCAAGATAAAGCCAAAGCTCACCACATATTGCAGAATCATAGTCATACCCAAAACGTTGAGTATGCCGCCTTGAGCGCCATTCACTTCCTGCAACACAGATATAATAATTGGAATAAGTGCCGATGCCAGCGCTGTGGCAGAGGCAAAGCCCATGTGGATAACTATCAAGAACGCCGCCAAAATAGCCAGCAACATAAGTGGCGAAGCAGAAGCTAGGCCGAATGTGCCAACCAAGTTTTGCGCAAGCCATGTGCCCGCTTGTGTTCTAATGATGGCTGTGCCAAGGCTGATACCCACGCCAAAGAGAATGATTGTGCCCCAGTTGATTTTAGGTACGCAATCTGACCATTTCATGATACCGATGCGAGGTATGAGCAAAATGGATACCACAATGACTGTGATAGAAGCTGTATCAAATGGGTGGATGCGTTGCGCGCCCATATCGCCAGAGATGCCAAACATGCCAAAGGTTTTACCTTCCAACACCCAGAAAGCCAAGAGGCAGATAGATGCTATCATCAGCTTTTTCTCATCGCGGCTCATAGGGCCTAGTTCGCGCAGCTGCTTCTTAATAACCTCAGCACCACCAGGGAATTCTTTCACCTCAGGTGGCATAACCTTCATCATAACAAAGTATAGCGCCACAGACATAAGCACAGCATAGGGAGCTGCTGCAACAAACCAATCTATCCAGCTGATCTCAACGCCCATTATCTGTTTGATAAAGTTGACAGCGATCATATTCTGAGCAGCAGCGGTTTTGATGCCCACATTCCAGATGCTATCCGCTTGTGCGCAGGTGATCATGAGCAGGCCAGCAAATTTACTACGTGTATCCACGCCAAACGCCGCAATGATACCCATGATAATAGGTACAATACAAGCCACACGAGCTGTGGTGGAAGGCACGAAAAACGCTAGAACGAAGCCAACAAGGATAACGCCTATAACAACGTTTTTAGTTTTTGAACCCACAAGATTCAAGATATTCAGCGCCAAACGCTTGTCAAAGCCAGTTTTCTGCATGGCTACAGCAAGAAACAGCGCCACCGCCACCAAGGCCCACGCAGTATTCGAAAAGCCGCCTAGAGCCATAGTCAAGCCAGGCCCCATGCCAAACATTACTTCAGGCTTATCCACATTAGGCGAAAGCCCCACAGAAAGGGTCATCAACGAAACAATGATCGCTGCACTGACAGGATACGAAACCCCCTCAGTTGCCCATAATACAACGGAAAACAGTAGCAGGCCAAGCATACGCTGACCAGCCACAGGCAAGCCCTCAGGCTGGGGCAGCAGAAAGCCAACAATGATGAAAATGGCAAGAGCCAGAGGCAAACCAATCTTATTACGCAGAGAATCGCCTCCCGTCGCTGGGGATGGAGGAATTTTGTTCACTGTCTGAGACATAGGGACTCCTTATATGTTATGCTATCAAATACTTTGAATGCCTTGATATATTAACAAACAGAAACTGTCAAGCACAAAGTGATACAATTTGAGTCCTTTATATATTTACACCTTAAATCGCGACACCACCAGCTTTAGTCCTTCTGCCTGATTTTGCAGATGCGAAACAGTTGCGGACACTTCGCCTATGGCGTGTACACTCTCCTCTATGCCAGAGGCCAGCCCTTGCGTGTTATCTGATATCTCGCTTATCATCTCAAATTGGTTAGTGATTTCACTTGAGATATTATTAAGCGCAGAGCTGATATCGGCAGTGGCCATCACTATCTGCCCCATCTGAGTGCCTGTTTGATTGATGCCAGCCATACCAAGATCTACGCTATCAACCGTTCTCGACATTTCATTTGAGGCTATACTCGTATCTTTTTGCAAGGTGTTGATGATAGTGGCAATCTCATTAGTGGATGTCTGTGTGCCTTCTGCAAGCTTACGCACCTCATCTGCTACCACAGCAAAGCCTCTGCCAGCTTCTCCAGCCCTTGCAGCTTCGATAGCAGCGTTCAGCGCGAGCAGGTTGGTCTGATCGGCAATGCCAGAGATAACTGTTAGTATCTCACCTATCTTCACTGATGATTCAGAAAGGTTATTGATAGTGCCAGATAGCTGGGTGGTCTGGCCTTTGATTGATTCCATAGTGGTCATAACGTTGCGCAGCTCGGAGTTGCCGTTTTCCACGGCGCTATCAGCATCATGCATGGTGTTATTGCCATTTTGCACAGTGTCTACAATGCCTTGAGAGACATCATTCATCATGCCCATATTGGTGGCAACGGAATTCACCTGCTCAGATTGCAGATTAAATGTAGTGGTCAGCTGCTCCATAGTGGCCGCAAGCTCTGTGTTGCCAGAGGCAACATTGTCGGAGGCTTCTTTCACCTGCGCTATGATTTCCTGTATGCTTCCCACAAATGTATTCACGTGATTGCCTAGCTGGCCTATCTCATCCTGAGATCTAATGGTGATTCGCTTTGTCAAATCGCCATCTCCAGAGGTGAAATTGGCCATAGCTTGCACAAAGTCTTTCAGCCTCTTCACAACGCCTCTTTGGATGAAAAGTATTGATGCTACACCAATAATTGCCAGCACGATGGCGAGAACTAACGAAATCAGTGCGGATTTGGTTAGGCTAGAATATAGCGTATTCGATTCCGATTCTGTGGATGCAAGCACGAGATTGGCCATATCAGCAACGCCCGTTGTAAGTTTAGCAGCAAATACAAGCCGATCAGCGCTAAGACCATCAAGCTCTGTGAGTAAGGTAAAGATTTTATTGATATCTGCGTCCATGGCATCAAAAAAAGCCTTATTTTCTGCATGTAGCTGGCGGCCATAGGCAGACTGAGTCATGCCTAAGATGCTTTCAAATTCATCACGCATTTGTTGCAAGACAGGCGCCATTTCTGTAGCCATTGCAGAGCTTCTTCTGGTAGCAGCCAGCTCAAGCATGCCTTTGATAGTGGCATTAGTGCCAACTATCTCTATCAAGATTGGCGTCATGCTAGCAGTGGCAACATGCGTGGCAGGGTTAGATAAGCGATGCATGCCAATGCTATCTTTTGCCCAAAATATTATGCCCTCTTGTAATTTGTTTGAATTTTCATCTAAATCAGTAACCAATGTTGCCATCGTGTCAAGGATCTCTTTGCTACGACTAGCTGTAGCATAGTATGAGTTTAGGCTTTCCTCAAGCACAACAAGCATCTCTGACTCTCGCGGATCAGGCTCAACTGTGCCATCATTAATCAATGTGCGTATATCTTGAATGATCTTAGCAGCATTATTATAATAGCCTGTGCCCTCTTCAAAATCTTTAGCATTGCCACCATTTGTGTACGTGCGCATGGATAACACCATACTGGTGATATTATCCATAGCTTGTGATGATAAAGAGCTTTGCGGAATATTTCTATCCACAACATCGCCCATAGCGACTCTTGAGACCTGAGCAGAAAAAATGGAAATAACTGCACTTACGACTGCAAGCAGTAAAATAATTGAGAAACATGCAACGATCTTGGCTGATAACGATACATTCGACATAATAGACCCCGATAATTATAATACTATTATAATCGGGTGAATGTATGGAAAAGTCAATGTGTTTTTTGTAAAGATTATTAGTGATAATAGTTACTGATACTGTTATATCAATTTTACATCTGCACCAAGGGCTTTTAAATCATCAAAAAAATTAGGGTAGGATTTATTTACTGCTTCAGCACCTTCTATCACTATTGATTCTTTGCAAAGAGCCGCAGCCACAGCTAGGCTCATCACTATACGGTGGTCGTTATGCCCATCTAGCACCACTCCGCCAGCATATGATTCTTGGCCTGTGATGATTATTTCATCCGCTGTAGTCTCCATCATCACGCCTAATTTGCGAAGTTCTTGCTGCATTGAGTCTATTCGATCGCTCTCTTTATAACGCAGTCTCCCTGCATTATATATACGGCTTGTGCCCTTAGAATACATGGCTAGCGTGCATAATATAGGGCCAAGGTCTGGACAGTCTGCCAGATCGGTATCTGTGGCGATGAGCGAGCTTTTTTGTGCATGAAAGCCTTTGATAGCTGCACCTGAGCGCGCGAGCGTATCTAATATGGCCTTATCACCCTGCAAGGAAGCGCTATCCATCCCTGCGCATGCGATATCGCCATTGATAGCGCCTAAAACAGCCATAAAAGCGAATTGCGAATAGTCGCCTTCCACTGTGTAATTGGCTGGGCAGTATTCTTGACCACCTCGGATATGATACGTGAACGGATCATTGTTCTCCACCTCGATCCCAAAGCGCGCAAGCGCAGAAAGCGTTAGCTTGATATAGGATAGCGATTCTAGCGGCGGCTTTATCTTGATAATAGAATCACCTTGCAATAATGGCAGTGCAAATAATAGCCCACTAATGAATTGCGAGCTTACATTGCCATCAAGCTCATATACGCCAGCCTTTAGCGAGCCTTCGATAGTGATGCC
>JAITWL010000121.1 GCA_031285285.1 Deferribacteraceae bacterium
CGCAAAGACGGAATTATGAAACGAGGTAAGCAAATGAAAGTATATTACAAGCATTCCTTTGAGGGTGTAACAGTTCCTGCCATTATCCAGAATGGCTCATATTTTTATATAGATATGCCTGTGTTTGAAAATGGCGTATTTGATAGCTGGAAACGGCATAGCCTTGATGAGCTAGAGCAGCAGCTAGATAAGCATTGGCTCGTGACAGCTATCCCTGAGGGCAAAAGCATACGTATCCATCAGCTTGGCGATTATAATATCATAGAGGCAGAATGGGCGCATAGCCCAGCAAGCTATGTCAAATATATTCATGATACTGTGAAAGCTATGAATGCTGAGATGGTAGGGCTTTTTAAAGAAAGTGCTGGGCAGCAAAAAAAGTGGGATGAGCGTAAGGTAGGATTTATTGCACATGATAAGCCCTATAAGATAGATGGCAAATACAAATTTGGCTATGATAGAATATCTGGCGATTCCAGCAAGCTCTTTCGTCGCGATGGTGCTGGCTGGGTGTTGGCAAGCATCGTTGCTTACGCTGATGGCAGTCTTTCTCTTGATGGGGAGACGATGCTTTCAATTGAGGATGTGGAGCGGCTATTTGTAGCTGGCGAGCTGGCAGGCGAGGTCGATGGCGAATTTACGCTAATTATCCTTAATTTTGCCACGCTATCTGTTGCAAATAATTATCAGGTGGGCTCTGCTGAGAAGCTGAAAGAGATCAAAAATATTGTGAATATAATGACTGGCAAAGAGGATCTGCTTGATACTTGCCGCAAGCTTTATCTTGAATTCTTGCAAGGCCCTCATGAAGCCTTGCGCAAGCAACTACGCACAGCCTATGAGGCCATACCTGAGCATGAACGCATGTTTCTAGGTGATATGGATACAAAAGATAATGACTACCAGCGTATTATATACCATCCTGAATGGAAAAGAGAAGTGTAGGATTGCAATACACTTGACGATCACGCCCGTTGGGCGTAATATAAAAATACAGGGTGGCTGTTACAGCAACCACCCGAGTACCTCAAAGGAGGCAATCATGATAAGGATTCGACTCGTTATCAGGATTGGAAAGCTTAGATTCACAATTAAGTGGCACTAAGTTTTCAGGGGGCGGGAAACGCCGCCCCCTCTTTCCTAAGGGGTAATATAGCAAGTAAATAAGAAAATAGCAAGGGGGTAAAAATGGATTCACCTACAGCAGATCAAGTAAAAGCCGCTAGAAAAGCTGCTAAGCTGACCCAAGAAAAAGCTGCAAAACTTGTGAATGCCACCTTGCGTAGCTGGCAAAAATGGGAAGGCAATGAGCGCGAAATGCACGCTGCTTTCTGGGAGCTTTTCCTTATCAAAAGCGGCCAGCATGAAAAATATGGAAAAATAGGGGCTTTGCCGCACAAGTCACAAGAGGTGCACTAGCTATTCATTAAATGAGATGATCTCTTCTTCCACAGAAGAGATCACATATTCGCCTTGCTTGTCAATGAAGCCCAATATCTGTTGCAGCTGCTCATCTGCATGCTTATGCTCATTAGAAATAGTTGCTATGCCAAGCTTTGCCCGATTATAAAATACTGTATCGTCCTCTAGCTCAGCCACAGCAACATTAAAGCGCGGCTTCAGCTTATCACGCAGGCTGCGAACCACGCTGCGCCTGTCTTTTAAGCTTTGAGCACCTTCTATATCAAGAGTTAGCCGTAAAATACCTACAAACATTATTATTTCCGCTTAAATCTTTGATTCATTAATAGTGCTTGGTATTGCTTGCCGCCATCGGGCACTTTGTCTAGGTGCATCTGCATCCATAGAGCGCCATAGTTTTGAATCTTGATTTTCTTATTATTACGCACTGCATCTAGCTCGTTTTGTAACCTCTCATCCAGCGGAATCTTTTCTGTGCCTTTAGTGAGCGTTTCGATAGCTTTGGCCTGCTGATTCTGCTCCACCAGCATATAAGCATATAGGCTATAAGGAAATGCCTCTTTCTTATTAGATTTGGTAGTTTTCTCCATCGTTTTTAGCGCATTATCGTAATCTTTCTGACGATAATAGTGTGATGCCAGCATGCACATAGTCATCCAATTTTTCACAAAGGCATTTTGCATATATGGCAGAGCCTCATCAAAACGCTTGCGGGCATAAAGCAGCGAGCCCACTTGCGCATCAAGCTGTTTCTTCAAGAATAGCTGCCAGTGCTGATATTTGTAAACTGCTTTTAGCTTATCCAGCGCAGCATCTATGCGCTCAGAGCGGATATCTTTTTCCACAGTCTCCATCAGGGCAGTGATCATCTTGTAAAAACGCCTGCTAACCAAAATATTGCAGCCAACGAGCACCAGCACGCCCACTGAAATAGAGAGGACAATGCTGCCAACAGGTATCCATACAGCGTATCCAGCGATAAGCGCAACTATTGTGCCGAGCGAAATTGTAAACATGTATTACCTCATATAAAATTCATACCGCAGTAGTATAGCGATATATCACGCCCTCGTCAATCAATGTCAGCAAAATGTCAGCAAAAACTTGATTTTATCCTTGTGATAGCTTATAGTGACCAAGAATGAATTGTCTGGTTTTTGTATGAAAAATAGTTTGAAAAATAGGATTAAAAACAAAATTAAGCGGAGCAAAAGCTCAGTATTCATGATAGCAGATTTTAAGCGCTTATCTAGCAATGCTGACCAAATTCAAAGGGTGCTGCGACAGCTGATAGCCGAAAATATCGTTGTGCGAGTGGGGAAGGGTGTTTATGTGCGGGCAATACGCTCCTGCTTTAGTGGCAATATTATTCCCGAAAAAGACATAAGAACAGTAGCAGAAGAGTTTATAAGGCGCCATGGAGGAGAAGTGAGGCTCACTCCTGAACAGCTTGCGTATAATGAGAGAC
>JAITWL010000378.1 GCA_031285285.1 Deferribacteraceae bacterium
TAAAATTGACGCATACGCCGCAAACTACTCTCATCAAACCCTTTGCCAAACTCCGCAGTTAGCCGCTCAGAAAGGTAGGCAAGCAAATTGCGCCCATATTCCGCGCGTTCGCCCACAGCTTCGGAGATCTGCTTCCCAATTTCCCAGTATGCGCTAACCATAGCAGCATTTACAGTGATGACAACCTTTGTGCGTGCATCTGTAAGGGTGTTGCGGATGGTTTCATACACCTGCACGCTTGATTCAGCTGGTTCTTTGTTTATGTCAGGCATTAATCCACCCTATTCCCACTTCACCCCAGCCCCATCAAAGCGTTTCCATAGCTCTGGTAGCGCTTGCGCTGCTTTGGGCTGCACATCGTGAAATAGTATAATACCAGAGCGCCATAGCAAGATCAATGATGTTAGGCGATCTTGCATTTCGGCTGCTGTGATGTCTTTTTGCCAATCTTGCGAATCAATATTCCAGAGCATCACTCTGCAGCCTTGCGCATCAAGGAAATCTACTAGTTCAGGCGTGCGCTGGCCATATGGCGGGCGGAAGTAGCAGGGGGTAGCATATGAACCTCGACGAGTTACTGCTCTGATAGTTTTGATAAACTCTGGCAGATCCTGCCAACGCTCTGGTTTTGTGAGTGCTTCATGCTTTGTGCCGTGGATAGCCCTTGTCATACCCATATAAAGCTTATTCAGATCGGTATCTGCGCCATAGGCCTGCAAGCTAGGTTTCAATATAAAGAATATGCCCGTCTTGCCTGCATTATTTAGCGCAGCAACTGTGGCAGGCGTGTGTTTGCTAGGGCCATCGTCAAAGGTCATTATGAAGTGCTTACCACTTAGAAGATTATTAGCAGCACCTGCAAATTCACTGGGGTTTACTTCAAGGATTTCGCTTGTGATCTTAGGGAAGAGCGCAGCTAGGCGGTATTGTTCATAGGCATAGGCTGCATAAAAGCTATCAGCATTGGCATACCAAGCTGTATATTGCTCTGATAGTATGACACCTTGCTCCATTGATTGTGCTGCAAAATATTTCCAGATATTTGCTGTAAGGATGTCAGAAGTTTCTATATTGTGTAGCAAGTTATATTGTTCTATTGATAGAGCTGTAAACGCATTCCAACCACCATATAAATCCCAGAAAGACCTCATATTGCGCAGCAAGCGAACCTTCATCTCAGCACTAAAGCGGTGAACGGAATTCATATCTACACTCTTTAATCCTAGCCAAGCCGCAAGCTCTGCCTCACTCATATTATCCACAGCATTGATATGCTTCGCATAAACAAGCGCTTCCATCGTGGATGCAAAATCAAATAGATTAGGCGTATTGAGCGGCAGCGGCCAAAGGCTGCGATCGCTCTTAGCAAGCTGCGCTGGTGCGGCATTTGCAGAGATAGCTATGGCTAATAAAAGAAATAAACCTATCACGAATCGAAGTGCCGCAATATTGCCACATTGGATTAATGCGGGCGAGCAGGGTCGCTCGCCCCTACAAATTATGCGAATGACGCGACTCACAGCTTCGCCTTCATACGGGCTATACCATCAGTATACGCCTTGTTATCACGCTTGGAAAGCGCCAGCTCAAAGTGCTCTAGCGCGTCTTGCCACTGCCCTTGAGCCTCATAGATGCGAGCTATATTATAGTAAGAGCTTGCTTGTATGGTGTTTTTATTGCTGCCACTTGCCAAATCTATTGCCTTGCGGTTTGCCCAGAGCGCTTCTGAAAAATTATTCATGCGCTGATAGGCTAGGCCAAGGTTTGAATAGGCCTGCCCATTATTTGGGTCAAGCTCGATAGCCTGAAGATAAAGCGCCACAGCCGTTTGGTAATCTTTATTGTGGTAGGCTGTCTCTCCATCAGCATTTAGCGTTGTCGATGTCGCTATATTCTGTGTTGATGGGCGATATGCCACAGAGTTACCTTCTACAGCGGCTATTAGCCTGCTAGTTATGTATTCATCAGTAGTAGTAAAATTTGATACAAAGGCATTCACATCAACTATATTGCCATAGGAGTCAATATAAAATGGCAACCATGTCATCCCAGGCGCAGAGCGAGGCACTTGATAGCTTTTGATAAGCGAAGAGCCTATATATACAAACACTTTCGCTTGGCTGAGATTTGACAAGTCTGTATTAGTATCGGTTTTGCCTGCGTCATAAGCGCTATAGTTATGCACTGCATAGATGTAGCGCAGGCCATTGCGGCGTTTATTGATAGTGATAGTTTCTGGGCCGTAGCTGTCTGTGTCATCCACATCCAGCTCGGCATCATTGAGCGATGATTTTGTATTTTGCTCTCCCCAGTATATATGTTCCTGATCCTCTATGATCAAGTGTGCATCCACGTCTTCTGGCTCTCTATTCCAGCTAAGCACCACACGTATGCCATCTAGCGCCTGCATCACAGGGCTAATTGCATAGACCAAGTCATCACAAGGGCACTGCACAGTGAGCGGCGAATAGCCATCCTTGCGGATAATCATCAGCACTGAGCTATCGTCTGCGCCAAATGGAGCCGCTATGCTGAGCTTGCCATCAGTGCCAGTTTTCGCGGATACAGAGCTTTGCCCCTGCTTCTGGAAGACCACTTCAGCATTGGGCACAGTCTTATCCTTCACTGTGGCGTCAAGTATCAGCAAGTCTACATTCGCAGCAAATGCTGGCAGGCTCAACAATAATAGACACAAAAATACTAATTTCTTCATTTAGTTCCTCCAAAATAACGCGCCTACAAGCTGTCCTAACACAGCCAATGCGATAAACAGCGCTATAAACCCCGTATGCACATCAAAATATATCCTCAGCGCCACGATAAGCGGCACTGATGCGTGTATACCTATAAACCAGCGTGCTGAAAACTTACGCTGCCGCGCCCTCCACGCCCCTAGCGGAATATTTAACGAGAAGGCAAGCACAGCTATTATTACTACTATATACATGTTCCTTCTGCTTAATTTACTGCTTCTGCACACCATAGATGCTTTATCCTCGGTGGCAGAGCCACCTTGCGGTACGCATCTGCACTCCGCTGTCGCTCCGACGGGCAAAGCCCGCTCCGCTTACACTCCGTGGCGACCCCAAACCCCTGCACTCAGGGGCTTTAAGGAATTAATCAGCTTTTTAATTCATCTGCACCTGTGGCGCAAATAGGCTTCCGCGTATAGCATAGCGCCCTCTCGCGCCATATAGCGAGGCTTCCACATTCATATTAATGCTTGAGCGGCGTATATTCTGCGGCTCAAGCGTTATGCGGCCGCTTGCTGTGGCACTTACTGCGCCAGTGGCTTCAAGCGTGGCAATGAAGATAGTCGTGTCCTCAATTGCGCCATTTCCTGTTATGCTATCAAATTTCACAGGCATCATTGAGCCTTGGAATGGTAATTGCAGCTCCAGCGGCCCGCTTGATAGGTTGAATTCACCCTTCTTCGTCTCTAGCTCATAGTTTGCCTCAAGTGTGGCGCTACCCAAGAGCGTTTTGCCAGTGAGTGCGCCCACTTGCGCCAAGTCAGCCGTTATAGATATTGTAAGTTCGCCGCTTTTGAGCCTAGCTTCCGCCAAGCCAACTGGAGACTCAAGCTCTGCGCGTACAGACTTTGTGAGCAGTGATAATGGGCTATATTTTACTGTCAATGTGCCTGCATCAATATTATTGACAAGCAAACCTGTGATCTTAGTAGAGAAGACGCCCGCTGATACTGCACTATACTTCACTGGCAACTGATTCGCGGCAATCTGCTGATCGAGTTGCTTCTTCACAAGCTCATCCAATGGAAACATCAGCAGAAAGGCCACTATGAAGACTACGATAAAAACTGCGACCGCGATCAGTATCTGTTTCACGGCTCACCCCGAATCACATCAAAAGCAACATCGATTCTTTCAGTGTTATCAAAGCGCTTAGAGACATTGACAGTCTTCACCCAGATATTATCATATTGTTCAAGATCGTTTAATATTGCTGTGAATTCTTGGTATACAAGATTTTCCGCGCGGAAAGATACCTGCTCTTGCTGATTGGCTGTGCCAGAGCTAACGAGGCGTATATTCACTATATCACCATTAAGCCCATAGCGCCCCTTGATGCCCTGAATATGCGACAAAAGGCCAGCATCAAGCTTGCGCACATCTTGCCTGCCAGATTGCTGTATAACCATAAATCGCTGCACATCCGCCAGCCGCATTTGCGTGTCAGCAGTATAGCTCTCAGCTTTTACCTTTTGGTTATTCACGGCCATGCCAGTCCAATAAAACAGCAGAAAGGCCACCGCCAGCACCACAAAAATGAGCAGCGCTCGCTGTCGCGTCTGGAAGCCTGATAGTTTTTCAAAAAGTTCTTTGATAGCAGCTTTATTCATCACAAGCATGTTATTACATTTCTGCTTGCAAAACAAGAGAATTTCATTGAAATGTAACTATGGCTTTTTTGTTCAACTTGTGTCAAAATGTACAAGGACTTCGGAACGATATGGATGAAAAACAATGTCTAATACATTTATTTATAGC
>JAITWL010000400.1 GCA_031285285.1 Deferribacteraceae bacterium
TGCTTTACTTCATCAGCTTCTTCCCAAGAATCAAAATACTTTAATCTAGCTTCTCTTGCAACAGTAAAAGGAAAATAATCATGCTTTATCAAGATTAAGCTGGTCAATAGCCTTGCTACTCTGCCATTGCCATCTTGGAATGGGTGAATTTGCGTAAATGCGTGATGAAACCAAGCCGCAATAATCACAGGGTGCATCAGCTCTGCTTCGAGCTGATTATATATGCCGATAAGGCTTTCCATCTCAGAATTTACATGCTCAGGTGGGCAATATTTAATAATAGTGCCATCTTCGCGAGATGGGTTGTTTTCTTTTGTTTTAAATACGCCTTTTCCCAGCGATATTTCAAGCTCATTGCCAAATTGATCCATTCCCTTCGTTGTTTTTTGGCTTCGCGTCACAAGCGAATGTAATTCTTTTATAAATGAAACGCTAAATGGATATTTATTTGCAACAACATCAAAAACGTAATTCACAGCATCCATATGATCTTTCAGATGGTTCATCAGCTGCGCCTTGGGGATATCGCTATCACCGTGGCTTACAAATACATCGTTAATGCCTTCTTGTATAAGAGTACGTGTCACGCCTCTATCTAAGTCATACAGCCGCTCTACAACCCCTGTCTCTATAGCATGCTCACGCTTGAGCCTCTCCATAAAATTAGTATATTCAGTTGAGCTAACCTGCAAGATTTTTTTACGCGCAAACCAAGATGCAGAAAGATCATCCACTATAGATGTGTCAGCATTCGCCCACTCATCGTCAAATTGAATAAACTGCCACAGCCTGCGATCTGTCATATGGTGATCACCCCACCCACAAGGAATAGCAAGGCTACCAAGCCCATAAGTATTGCTAGTATTTCTTTTTTGCCCTTGATGCCCAGATGGACAGCCACTATTATGATGATAGGTATTAAAATTACCAACATTACCGACATCATCATAGGCATGGCGCTGTAAGTGCTGATCATTTGATAAATTCCACCCTTGCCACATAGTCCAGATTGCGATATTGGCCTGCATAATCCATGCCATAGCCTACTGCGAATACATCCTCTATTTCAAAGCCTTTATAGTCTATCTCTACGCTAGCTAGGCGGCGCGATGGCTTATCCAGCAATGAACACACCTTTAGGCTAGCTGGCTGGCGAACGCCTAGCGTTTCCAGCAAAAATGCGAGTGTGTAGCCGCTATCAATGATATCCTCCACTATCAGCACGTCCTTGCCGCGTAATGGCCTATCTATATCATAAAGCAGCCGCACCGATCCCGATGTAGCCACACCAGAAGCATAGCTTGAGACAGACATAAATGAAATCTCTAGCGGCAAGCTAATCGCACGGATCAAGTCCGCCATAAATACTACGCTGCCTTTGAGTATGCCAATCACATGCAGATCTTTGCCTTGATAATCAGCTGTTATCTGTTTGCCAAGCTCTGCGACCTTTGCCTGTATATCTTTTGACGATATGAATTCATGAAGCCTGTGCTCATCCATCAATATGCTCCACCCAGATTATTTCACCCATTGCCACTGCCACCATAGCGCGATCACGCTCATAGAGATCAAGCTTCCTCTGCTCAAATAAATCTTTCAATTTTTTTCCCCTGTATCTATCGCCGTTTTGCCTGCTTCGGACGATCTCGGCACTGGCTCTCACGTGTTCTGACAACCCGTAGGCCTCTGCTGCCGCATATTCAAAGGGCTGCACAAGGCTTCTATCAAAAATCCGCACAGCTCGCGGTGTTATCTCACAAAAGTGACCTTGTGGCAGGTCAATACGCACTGAGCGTGGCTCTTGCAGCTGTCGCAGGATGGCGCACACATGCATTGCCCCACCTCTGGCTAGTATTGATACCCACTTACCCAATATATAGCGCTGCAACACTAATTCTGCGCTATCAAGCTGTGCTCGGCTAATGATAACGCCACCTTCGGCAGGCAATGACACAAAATGAGCCGTCTGCCTGTCGAAATAGTCAGCCAACAGTCGCGACTCTTCCTGAATACTTGCCACAGTAGCTTTTAGTGCATCCGTGCGTGTATCTAGCGCTGGCAGTAGCTTTGTGCGCACAAAATTGCGCACATAGCGGGTGTCACTATTTGTGCTATCATACACAGCCGCTAAACCTTTAGCAGCAAGATATTCATTCACCATATCTGTGCTAACATCAAGCAGTGGGCGAATTAATCTGACATCACCCACTAACTTTATGTCATCGCTAATGTATTCACAGCTGCCAGCTATGCCGCCCAGTGTGAATACTGATGTTCCTGTCAATAAATCCACAAAAAACGATTCTAGTTGGTCGCTTGCTGTGTGCGCTGTTGCTACATAATCAGCGCCATGATCTATAGCACATTCATGCAGCAACGCATATCTCAAGCTGCGTGCCGCTGCTTCTATGCCTCTATCATCTCTGGTGACAGCATCTTCATAGCAAAAGTACGTCACTCCACGCTCTGCACACCACTGCTTGCAAAAAGCCTCATCCCTGAGCGATTCTTCACCACGTAGATGGTGATTAATATGGCAAGCCTATAGCTCCCAGCCGCAAGCAGCTTGATGCTCAAGCATATAAGCCAATAGCGCCAGCGAATCCTTTCCACCAGAGAAGGCTACCAATACTTTTTTGCCAATGAGCAGCTGCCATAATTTAGCTTGAGGGCTTTGCCCAGCCTCTATTGGCGAATTAAACAATAAATTCTGAGCTTTTAACGTAAATTTTCTCAAATTGCTCTTTCTTTTGCTCGTAGCCTTCGCGGTCTATCAAGCCATATGTAAATTGCTTCCCAAGCTCCACAGCTGGCTGCTTAAAGGGGTCAATATCTTCCGACAGTGCAATTATCGCCACCACATATTGGAAGAGCATAAAAAGCTCTCCAAGCGCTGTTTCATTGATGCTAGGGATATCAAAGCGCATAGATGACCTGCCCTTGCTAAGCAAGAGCGCCTCTGTTGATTTAAGCTGTGTATTTAGAAGCTCTCCGAGCTTTACTCCATCCAAATAGTCATGCATACCTTCTGGAATGACTGCATCCATATCGTGGACGCCTACACCAAGGAATGTGATGAACTTATCCGCAGGCCCATCAAGATAAAGCTGGAGCAATGCATGCTGATCTATTGACCCACAAGCAGATACAGGCGTTGTACCAAAATTGAGCTTGGCTTCGCCATTGAGCTGGCCAAGGCTTTCAGCCCAAAGCTGGTTAAACCAGTCTGCAAATTTGGATAAGCGGGAAGTGTACGGCATCAATACATTGATGGGCTTAGTCTTCATGTAGTGCATATATATAGCGGCTGTGGTAAGAAACTGTTTCCAATCGCTCTCCACCACAGATGCTGCGCCAGCAAGCAACTTATCTATATTGATTCCTAAAATAGCTGCAGGTAAAAGGCTAGCAGGTGAAAGCACAGGGAATTGTCCACTGATATTAGTTTCTAGTGGAAATATAGGCAGGCCACTCTCTTTAGCATAAGCATTCAGCGAGCCACGCTCAGGGTGAGCCACCACAGCCACATGTTTCTTGATATCGACAGCTGCTTTCTTCATCCAATCAATTATCATGGCGAAGTTAGCCGCTGTTTCTATTGTTTGGCCTGACTTTGATATCATTAAGACAAATGTATCCTCTGGCCTGCAATGGCGCATAACAGACCCCACATTGGATGGGTCAGAATTATCAAGCACCCAGAAACGCGGGAAGCTACGTCGATCTGCGAAGGATAAGCGGCTATAACCCAGCGGCAATATAGCTTCTACGATAGCCTCAATGCCCAAAGCCGCGCCACCAACGCCTATCACCACCAAGTCATTATATTTGCAATTAATATCCCTCGCCAAAGCCTTGATTTGGTCAAGATTTTGGTATGGTAGCTTGGTGAAGCCCACTTTATCATCATTCACTAGCGCTGTTAGCTTAGAAAAGCCATAGCGTGCTTTTTCAAGAAGTGTATCTAGCTCTTCAGGCGATATGCCACATTCCACATTCTTTGATGCTGCAAAACTGTAGTCTAATGTTACTTTTGACATTCATAACCCCCAAAACACCTGCCTGACAACGTCATTGCATACAATGAACTACCCACTCCAAAGGATCAGTATAGCATAAAAAAAAATTCAATAAAGCATTTTAATGTGGGACTATTCAATATGTTCAAAGATCAAAAGTCTATTACTGCCACACCACGTCAATCAATTTAACACTTTACCACTGGCAAAGCGTAACATTTCCTCTATCCCCAAGATGCCATATGCAAAGCCTTTTTGCACAAGCAATTCTGGGAGATACTCATCATACTTATCAAATAGCGGCACTTCGCCTGGGTATATTAGCTCCATCGGCTCTAGCGGCTGTGCAGCGAGCATTTTTACTGTCTGGAGAAATTCTTCCTTAGTAGCAGACATCTTAAATTGTATGAAATACGGCTTTGATGAATCAATCGCTTTCAGCTTCAATACTGGTGCGCATTTTACCTTCAAGAAACGTTCCAATGCCATGAAAGCGTAAGTGCCAAGCCAAGGAAAGAGACACCACATATCGCCACCTAGGCAAATTAGGCTTGAATCAGTCAGCCCCGAGTTTGTAGCTGTGCGCCGTGCCTCAGCAAGCCTTGCAACAGCGTTTACCATCATATATGGATAATTCGCATCCTCGCGCAGCACTTCCCGCATGCGCGTTAGCACTTTTGTGTTGATATCACCAGGGCAGAGGCCAAAATAGGCGGGCACTTTACCCTTCACCTGTTCACAATAGACTAAGTGCCGCTTATGATCCACCTCTTCCACCAGCCATACATGCCCTGCTATGGCGATTTTATCACCCACAGGCGGCGGAGACACAATAGTACCAAGCTCATGCGACTGACTACGCACAGTGTATTCTTCATTTTCCTTGAAAACTGCATAAAATTTAAAAGAGTTAGTGACCCTCTCACCCGCAAGCCCTACTATTAGCCAGCCCTTATCAGTTTTCTGTATATGCTCGATCTCAATTAGGTGTTTCAGTAGCAAGCGATAGTCGTCTTGCGTGATCTGGTGAAAATAGCTCAGCTTCAATACTCGCGATGCAAGCTCAGTTGGCGACATTTCCCCACAAGATGCTAGCGTAGACATAGTTTGATGATACAAGAGGCTGTATGGGAAACGGTCGAGCTTGGGCGGCTCCACCCAGCGCTCCTCGCGATATAGTTGCACCAATGCTATGGCCTGTAGCAGCGCCCAAGGGATAGTCACTGGCAGCATTGCGCGAGCCTCAGGCTCTTCTTCCCTTATCACAAACCACATTTCTGGTGGCAAATCGCGTCTACCTGTGCGCCCCATGCGCTGGAGGAATGACGACACTGTGAAAGGCGCATCTATCTGAAATGCTCGCTCTAGGCGGCCTATATCTATGCCCAGCTCAAGGGTGGCGGTGGTGACGGTCGTCTGATACTGCTCCTCATCCTTCATCACGGCTTCTGCTGTCTCGCGATATGAGGCGGAAAGGTTGCCGTGGTGGATTAAGAAGCGATCAGGCTCATTATTAGCTTCGCTATACTGCCGAAGGGTGGTGGTCACAGCTTCACAGTCCTCACGAGAATTCACAAACACTAGGCACTTGCGCCCTTTGGTATGCTCAAATATATAGCCCATGCCTGGTTCTGCATGCTTAGGCGCGCGATCTGTTGGCATATCAAGCACGGCCATTGCCTCTAGTGGCTCAGCCTCCATATCCGCCGCCTGCTCGCCATGCGTATAAAAATGCTCCATTGAGAGCCGCCATTTCACGCCCTTGGCTTCTATGCGCGGAATGGTGGTCTTGCGGCCTGTGCCAGCAGAAAGGATAGCGCCTGTGCTTTCGGGATCACCTATAGTGGCAGATAAGCCTATGCGTCTAGGGTTCACATAGGCCATAGCAGATAGACGCTCAATTAGGCAAAGCGTTTGCCCACCGCGATCGCCTCGCAATAATGAGTGAATCTCATCAATCACTATGAAGCGCAGGTCGCCAAATAGGCGGCCAATATCAGCATGCTTGTGCAATAGTAGCGCCTCTAGCGATTCAGGCGTGATTTGCAAGATGCCAGAAGGCGTCTTAATGAGCTTTTGCTTGTGGGAATATGCAACGTCGCCATGCCAATGCCACACAGGGATATGCGCCTCATGGCAAAGATCATTTAGGCGCATAAATTGGTCATTGATCAGCGCTTTGAGTGGCCCAATATAGATAGCACCAACAGAGCGCGGCATATCCTCAGAAAAGAGTGTCAGTATAGGAAAAAACGCAGCCTCTGTCTTGCCAGAAGCCGTGGAAGCAGATAGCAACACATTGTCATCGGTATTAAATATAGCATCTGCTGCGGCCACTTGTATGGCGCGCAGGGCTTCCCAATGGTTGCTATAGATAAAATCTTGTATAAATGGCGCATAGCGGTCAAAAATGGACATTTATCACCATTTATTCAAAAATCGCAACTGCATAACTTGTGCAAAAGCTTTTTCCTGCGTTCAGTGCCACTATGCCTGCTTTTTGAGAAATATCCCCCGTAAAATCTGCATAATCAGCATGACCAAACCAAGGCTCTATGCAGACAAATGGTGCAGGCTCAGCAGGCGACCAGAGACCCAGATATGGAAAATCGTTAAAGTAAAAAGTCATATATTCTTGGTGTTTTTTAGATTTCACTGAGATTGCCTTCGATTTTTGCGGCTGCACCACTATTGCATCATCCTTGAATAATTCATGTGAAATCTGGATCTGCTGCTCATTTTTCATAAAAGGCACAGTCTCATGGACAAAAAAGCCCTTCTCTGTAAGCATCATCCTATCAAGCGTTTCTGGCTGTTCAAATTCAAAATAGTAATCATCAAATTTGCAATCTGGCTTTAGTGGGCACATAAACGCAGGATGGCCGCCGATTGAGAAGAAAATTTGTTGTTTGCTTGGGTTTTCCACGTGGTATTCTGTGACCACTTTGTTAGCCTCAAGCCTATAAGTGATG
>JAITWL010000006.1 GCA_031285285.1 Deferribacteraceae bacterium
CACCTCGCGCTCTTGTGGAAAACGTATGCGCTTGGATGATGTATCCAGTGTGGCAAAGAGGCGGTCATCGGCATATACATCTGATTGGGTAAGTGTATTCAGCAGCGTAGATTTGCCAGCATTGGTGTAGCCTATGATAGATACCACTGGCACATCATTTCGCTTACGCTTTGAGCGCTGGGTCATCCTTGTGCGCTCTATCTTCTTTAATTTGCCTGATAGAAAGCTGATTCGCTCACCCAATCGCCGCTTATCAAGCTCCATCTTGGTCTCACCTGGACCGCGGCTCTCTGTGCCGCCTGTGCCAGCCGTAATGCGGGATAGAGCATCATCACGCATAGTCAAATAAGGCAGCATATAGCGAAGCCGAGCCAGCTCCACACGAATCTTGCCTTCATTGCTGATTGCGCGCTTCTCAAAAATCTCAAGTATCAGCTGGGTGCGGTCGATCACGGTTAGTTCTGCAAAACTTGATACAGCTTTCATTTGGGCTGGGCTTAAATTATTATCAAAAATAACTGTATCTGCGCCTTTCATCAGCGCTGTGATCATTATCTCTGTGAGCTTGCCTGCTCCCACAACTGTTTTGGGGTGCAGCTTTGCACGAGTTTGCGTCATGATGCCTAGCACATCAAAGCCCGAAGATGTAGCCAATTCGGCCAGTTCCGATATATGCCCTGTGCTCGCAATAGCCGAAGTGAACGCCCCCACAAGGATAGCGCCACGCTTCTGCTTGATCTCATAGAGCAGCTTAGTCTTTGAGTCAATCTCATTCTCAAGATCCTCTATAAAGCTAAGGTAATCAAATGGGGAGCTATGAGGATCGGTATTTGCCAGCTGTGCATGCGGGATAAGCTCCGATGGATCAGGCGGCAGGAGGTGCACAGTTTTCAAAGAGCGTATATGTTCGTCGCCTGTGAGGATGCTAAGCGAATCAAGCCGTAATAGCGCTAGATCCACAAGGTCGTCATTGTCAAAATCAGTGGAATTAAAGGAAGTGCGCACAAAATGCAGCCCGCGTAGCCTGCCAGAGATAGCCTTGAAGCGCGAAAGCACGGGGATGGTGATCTGCTCAGGCTCGCCCACCACTACGCATTGCACAAAGCCATAGCGATCAAGGAGCAACCCGAGCTGACGCCCAGTATCCACGCTTAGCTCCCAAAGTGAGCGCGCAAGATCAGGCGTGATTAGCCACTCAGGCGAATTTTTGCGATTTTCAAGCCGTTTGAGCCGCTTTAGCTGCGCGGCTGGCAGATGATCATAGTTACCAAAAAGAATAAAAGCTTCTCCTAAAAATCAGCAAGTTAACCTAATTCCAATTCTAAATTAAAGTTTCCATAATTCCATCATTGCGAGGCTCATGCGTTGCCAATCCAGTGTTCCTAAATAATTGTCGGCCAGAGGCCACATAATCCTGAATCCTAGATTGCTTCGCAGAGCCTCGCAATGACGAAGAATAAAGGCATATTTTATTGGGAATTGGAATTAGAGGCGACTGACTTGGTCGCCCGTTGCGGCAAAGCCGCAATAATTCCCCCATTGGACTAATGCGGAAGAGCGAGTCGCTCTTCCCTATGAGTGCAACTCTGTCATTACATTCTCATTCGCACTCTGCCGCTGCTAGAGCCTTCTGGCAGTTGGCCTGCTGAAATCACCTGCTCGCCAGCGCTTAATCCGCCGAGCACTTCTGTATTCATATTATCTGATAGTCCCACCTGTATTGCTTTCTCCACGGGCAGCCCATTCTCTAGCACATGCACAGTGGCGTTTTCGCCCTTGCCTGTGACAGTCACTGACGGGATGATCAGCACATTCTCAGCGGTTTGGGTGATGATAGTGTTTTGCGTGGTCATGCCTATGTGTAGCTTGCCTTCGTCATTGGGCACTTGCAGCCTGCCATAGTAGTAGATTGCAGCATTGGAATCTATCACGCCTGTATAGCTGCCGTTGGTCAATGTTGTGAGGCCAGGGTCTATCGATTTTAGCGTGGTCTCATAAGTTTTGCCTGGCTCTGATAGCACTGTGTAGCGCACAGGCATGCCAGGAGCGACTTTTGTCACATCGGCTTCAGATATCTGTATCAATATCTCCATCTGCGTGAGATCGGCCACCTGCACTATTGTTGGCGCTGTCTGGTTGGCATTCACAGTCTGGCCTTCCTTCACAGGTATCGAGACCACCGTGCCATCAAGCGGCGAGGTGATCTTGGTGTAGCCAAGGTCGATTTCTGAATTATTCACAGTAATCTGCGCCTGCTGCACCTGAGATTCATATTCTTTCACAGATGCTCTGGCGGCTGCGAAGGTCTTTTCTGCTGATTCTAGCGTATATCGAGATGTGGCATCGCTCAGCATCAACTGCTGCTCACGCTCATAATCATTTTGTGCTGTCTTGAAGCTGATACGTGCTGATTCTAGCTGTGATTTCAGGCTCTCAAGCTTGGCTTGATTGATGGCAAGCGTGTTTTCCTGAGTGGTAGAATCAATTTGCGCTATCATATCGCCTTTTTTTACGGTCTGCCCAAGCGTGACATAGAGTATATCAATCTGCCCCGACACCTGAGCGCCTACGCTCACAAGGCGCAACGCCCCCACCTCACCAGTGGCATTGACTGTCTGCGTGATAGCGCCCAGCTTGGCCTCTTCTGTAATGTATGTGATAGGCTATGGCTCACGTGTGAAAAACAGAAACGCCACCACCGCAACGATTAGCAAGGCGGCTATGATAATAATTCGTTTAATGCTCAAACTCTACCCGTTATTAAAGATCTATAATTTGGCTAAGGAATCGTGATCTTGCGATCACCATCCAATTATCCATTCCTGTATTGTATTCTAATATTGTGTGAAAAACAATAAGTTTTTAGGCTTTTTAGCTATTGCTCACAAGCAAATACCGTGTTAATATCACTACACATGGAGCTATAATATGAAACAACTACTGCTGTTTATATGCCTCATATTTAGTGTTTCTACAGCTTTTGCAGGTGAGCCTGAGCTAGTGATGGGTGGCGGCTACACTAGCGAAGAAATGCCATTCTTTCACAGTCAATTTGGCTGGAAATTCCAAATTATACCTATGCTCACAACTATTGATTATGACTATGGTGGCAAAGATAATATCCGCTTCCATAACCTTGATCTAAACAGCTCTCTATATTATAAGCACTTTTCAGTAGGTGTTGGCCTAGGCTATCAGTGGGGCAAGGATTATTCTTGGATAGCTGGCGACACCATAGAGACATGGGAATCACATATTGACTATGGTGATTATCTCTACATTAAGCCTAATGTTGCACTTACTTTCAAATATATGAAATTTTCCCTTGAATCACGTATTTTTGCAGATTCAGAGAAATCACCAGAATTTGCCTTCACCATTAGCCTTCGAGATCAAGGCGTTCTTGTGGCTGTAGCAGCCACTATGATAGCTGGCTTAGCGATATTGGCAGG
>JAITWL010000262.1 GCA_031285285.1 Deferribacteraceae bacterium
CTGCGATCATATAAGCTGGCAAGGTGATAAGCCCACCACCACCTGCGATAGAATCCACAAAACTGCCTAAAAATACCAGCGGACACACAATCAAAAACGTATAAATGTCGATTTCCATAATGAATAGTCCTTTCAGCTACATTGTCTATATCACAAACATGTCATAAATAACCTTAGCAAAAAATATTGCTAACACAAAGATAATAATAGGACGGATGATGGTTGCGCCTTTGTGAATCAGCATGCCAGAACCAATATAATTGCCTGCCATGCCGAAGGCCGCCGCCACAAGCCCCAAAGTCACAAGCACCTTGCCGCTCAGCATGAGCACGGCAAGCGCCGCAAAATTTGCTGCGACATTGATAACTTTGGCGCTGCCAGCCGCCGTGCGCACATTCATGCCAGCCCACGATATCAGCACTAGAATAAGGAACGCACCTGTGCCTGGCCCATAAAAGCCGCAATATGCGCTTAATACAAAGGATATCGCAGTGGTTATCGCTCTGGAATGGGGTACTTCTCTAATCTTATCATCATAGCTCTTTTTGCGCAACACATAGAAGGCTGTTATTGGCAGGATGATCAGCAGCAGATATTGCAAATAAATTTCATCCATCACAAGCAAAAGCTGCGAGCCTACAGCCGCCCCAATAATAGCAGCAACAATAGCTGGCATAAGGAAGGTGAAATGAACAAAACTGCCACGCCATAGCCTATATACAGATACCCCTGAGCCAATAGCAGCCGAAAGCTTATTTGTTGCAATGGCATAATGCGGCGGCAGCCCAGCAATCAGATAAGCTGGTAAAGTGATAAGTCCACCACCGCCAGCGATTGAGTCCACAAAGCCACCCAAAAATACGAGTGGGCAAACAATCAAGAAAGTTGTTATATCAAGTTCCATATCTCTAGCATAAAACAGTTAGCAGCCAAACGCAAGATAATTAGTTGGCGATAATTCACAAGTTTAACCTTGTATTCTTGAAACTAATAGAGTATACTTTTGTGTACAGAGTATTGAGATCTTGCAGATCGGTGGAGTTATGGGCTATGAAAGTTCTTGTAATAGATGACGAAAAGAATATCTGCTTGGCAATCCAAGGTATCTTGGAGGATGAAGGTTACAGCTGCGACTATAGGCTGAATTTTGAAGACGGCTTCCGCGCACTCAAAGATGCATCCTATGATGTAGTCTTCCTTGACATATGGTTACCTGATAAAGACGGCACTCAAGGCTTGAAAGAAATCAAGCGCTATATGCCTGAGGTAGAGGTGGTAATGATCTCGGGGCACGGCAGCATAGAAAACGCTGTGGATTCTATACGCTGGGGCGCTTATGACTTTCTAGAGAAACCATTATCGCTTGAGCGTATATTAGTGATTGTGCGACACCTGCAAGATAAGCTGCGGCTGATGCACGATCTGCGCGAATCAAAATTTAATCTGCTTAAAAAATATGATCTGATAGGCACTAGCGATGTGATGATGGCGCTACGCAAGAAGATTGAGAAAATCTCCCCCACTAACGCTTGGGTGCTTGTGACAGGCGAGAATGGCACTGGCAAGGAGCATGTGGCGCGGCTTATATATATGCTATCAAAACGTGCCGATAAGCCATTTGTGGAGATTAACTGCTCGGCTGTGCCCTCAGAATTGATAGAGACAGAGCTATTTGGCCATGAAAAAGGCTCTTTCAGTGGTGCTGTGGCGCGCAAGCAAGGGCGCGTGGAACTGGCTGATGGCGGCACGCTATTTCTTGATGAAATCGGCGATATGGAGCCACAGATGCAGGCAAAGCTTTTGCGAGTGCTCGAGACTGGCACATTCACACGCATTGGCGGCACAGAGCTTATCAGCTCAGATTTTCGTCTGATATCGGCCACTAACAAGAATCTTGAAACGGAAGTGCTTGCGAATAATTTTCGTGAAGACTTATACTATAGAATCAATGTTATCCCTATAGAGGTGCCGCCGCTACGTGAGCGTAGAGCGGATATCCCGCATCTAGTGACCCACTTTATGGAAGTGGCCTGCGCTGCTAATGGCCTACAAAACATACAGATAACGTCGCAATTAATGGAAATGTTCACAAATTTTGACTGGCCAGGCAATGTGCGCCAGCTGAAAAACGTTGTGGAGCGGATGATCGTGCTCACAGATAAAACTACGCTTGATGTGGCCGATGCTCCAGAATATTTCTCTAAAGGCGGCCTAGCACTAGATGAATATTCCGTATCTGCTGATGGCTCGCTCAAAGATGCCCGCGATGAATTTGAAAAACAATATATTATCAAGGCGCTGAAAGCCACAAATTGGAACGTTACCAAGGCTTCAGCCTTGCTTGACATTGAGCGGACATATCTTCACAGAAAGATAAAGGCATACAGACTAGCTAAAGATGAATGAGAAATAATTTTTTCCTCTTGAAAAAGATGTGATTTGTGGTATTTTGCGTTTTTGATGAATCCTTCGTCATTGTGACTTTGCAATGACAGAATGACAGAATTATGGAAACATTAATTTGGGAATGATATAAAAGGGTATTTGGGGGAAGGATGAGTTCATATCGTGCACTAAGTGTAAATCGTGTCGGCGGCACAGCCGTCTGCGAGCATATTATGCTTGATAGTGATAATCTGCCTGCATCCGATGTTTTGATAGAAGTTAAGTATTCAGCATTAAATTATGTGGATGCTCTTGTCTTAGCAGGCATTTATGATGCTGATTACCCTATCACGCCAGGTATAGATGCCGCAGGGATAGTGCTTCGCTCTAATGATGAGCAGTTTCATGAAGGCGATGAGGTCATAGTCACAGGTAACGGCCTTGGCAAGACGCTGCATGGCGGCATGGGCGGCTATATATCAGTGCCTGCACATATTGTGACAGCACTGCCAGTTGGTCTATCTATGCAAACAGCTATGACACTGGGCACAGCAGGCATTGCCGCTGCTATAGGCGTGATGGACTTTATGAATTCTGGCGTGCTGCCAAAAGAGCATAAAATAGCCGTGACTGGCGCATCTTTCAGCACAGGTGCAGTGGCAACGGCAGTGTTATCCTGCGTTGGCTATAATGTGACAGCCTATGTGCGCGATGTAAAAGACGCTGGCGACTATGTGAAAAAGCTTGGCGCTAAAGATGTGCTTCCAATAGAGAATCTATATGGCGCGCGTGATCTAATGTATGCTAAGGCGCCACTTTATGATGGTATATTCGATATAATGGCTGATGATGTGCTCTCTTGCGCATTGAAGCATGCTAATTATAATTCTACAGTGGTTTTAGCGGGTTACGATCAAAAGCCTGAAATATTCACAACGATTTACCCATTTCTAGATCGTGGAATCAACCTTATGGGTGCAAACGCTATATGGTGCTCACCTTCTGTGAAGCGCAAAGCATGGCAACATCTAGCATCTGACTGGCATGTGCCTCAGCTTGAGTGGCTGTGCACAGAGGTAGCGCTAATCGAAGTGGGCGACTATGTGCAGATGGTGCTTGAGAAAAAAGCAAAAGGGCGGATTGTTGTTAATCACAAAGCGTAAGGTTTAGGGTTCTGTTCTTTTTTGATTAAAGTTACAGAAACGCTGATCTTGTTGCGTTTAACGTTATTACGTCATTGCGAGGAGTCTTCGACGTGGCAATCTAGGCTTCATGATTATGACGGCCTTTGGCCGACAGCTATCCTGAGGTCTGGATTGCTTCGCAGAGCCTCGCAATGACGAAATGGAAA
>JAITWL010000322.1 GCA_031285285.1 Deferribacteraceae bacterium
ACCATAAGCATTGCCCAGCACCACATTGGCCGTCTTGCGCCCCACACCAGGCAGCTTTATCAGCTCTTCCAGCGTATTTGGCACTATGCCATTATGCCTTTCCGTGACAGCACAGGCCATGCCGATGAGGTTTTTTGCCTTATTTTTATAGAAGCCTGTGCTATGGATAATATTTTGTAGCTTTTCTACATCAGCGCGGGAAAGCGCTAGCGCTGTGGGATAAGCCGCAAAGAGCGCTGGAGTCACTTTATTCACCTGCTTATCGGTGCATTGAGCGCTCAAGATAGTAGCGCATATTAGCTCAAAGGCATCACGATGGATAAGCTCGCAGGCTGGATCAGGAAATAGCTGCTCAAGTCGCAGCAAAAAGGCTGCCATGCGCTCTTTCTTGCGCTTATAAAGTGTGAGCATAGGGCAAAAAGCAGCTACTGTTGGCTTGTCGTCTCTCATACCCTTATTCCGCTATAAATTAATGTTTCGTCATTGCGAGGCGTTCTCGCCGTGGCAATCCAGACCTCAGGATAATGTTTCCCCATTGGACTTAATGCTGGATTGCCGCGCTACGCTCGCAATGACAAGGATTCTTAATCCACCTTAAATATTGCGCCCTGCGCCGCGCTGGATACATTCCTAGCATACTTTGCCAGATATCCGCGCTTAAATTTCAACGCTGGCTTCACCCATTTGCTGCGGCGAGCTGCAAGCTCAGTCTCAGAGACATCTAGGTGGATTGTCCTTGCGGGAATATTGATCTGTATGCTATCACCATCTTCCACAAGGCCGATCATGCCGCCTTCCATAGCTTCTGGCGATATATGGCCTATGCAAGGGCCACGAGAGCCGCCAGAGAAGCGCCCATCAGTGATGAGTGCCACCTTAGTGTAGCCCATACCCATGATGGCTGATGTTGGCGAGAGCATTTCGCGCATGCCAGGCCCGCCTTTTGGTCCTTCATAACGCACCACCACCACGTCGCCATTCTGTATTTCGCTCGCGAGTATGGCCTTCATGGCATCATTCTCGCAGTTGTATACCTTTGCTTTGCCTGTAAACACGAGCATATCATCATTCACAGCCGATTGCTTCACCACACAGCCGTCTGGGGCAATGTTTCCGCGCAACACAGCTATCCCACCTTCTTTATGGTAAGGGTTATCCATCGAGCGGATCACATCTTCTTCATATATTTCAGCTATTTTGCATATCTCATTTACGGAATAGCCACTCACTGTTATATTATCCTTGAGTAAGGTCTGTAAACGCTTCATCACAGCAGGCATGCCGCCAGCATTATCCAAGTCTTCCATATAATACTTGCCGCCAGGGTTCATGCTGGTGATGTGTGGAGTGCTGCGACTAAGCTTATCAAAGCTATCGAGATTCAGCTCCAGCCCTGCATCATAGGCGATAGCAGGCAGGTGTAGCGTGGTGTTAGTGGAGCCGCCAAGCGCAAGATCAGCCGTGATGGCGTTATGAAAGGCTTTTTCATTGAGTATGTCGCGAGGCTTGATGTCTTTTTTGACAAGGTCGCAGATCACCACGCCCGAATCGAAAGCTATGCGCTGCTTCTTGGCTTGGCCAGCAAGCGCCGTGGCGCAGCCGGGAAGGCTCATCCCCATCACTTCGGTGAGGCAGGCCATAGTATTAGCTGTGAACATGCCTTGGCAAGCGCCCTGAGCGGGGCAGGCAGCCATCTCGAGCCGTGAAAGCTCTGTGGCGTCTATCTCGCCTTTTTGAAAGCGCCCAACTGACTCGAAAGTGTCATCAATAAAGCTACGCTTCTTGTGCCTCCAATAGCCTGTAGGCATAGGCCCAGCGGTGACAAATATCGCTGGCACGTTGATTCGAGCTGCAGCCATGAGCATACCTGGGGTTATTTTATCGCAATTGGTGAGGAAGACCACGCCATCAAGCGCGTGAGCTTCCACTGTGCATTCGATAGTATCAGCTATAACATCGCGGCTAGGCAAGCTAAAATGCATGCCATCATGCCCCATAGCTATGCCATCGCAGACGCCTGGCACGCTGAAAATGAAGCTGTAGCCGCCGCCTGTGTGTATGCCTTTTTCGATAGAACGCTCCAGTGTACGCATGCCAGCATGACCTGGGATTAAATCCGTGAAACTAGAACAAATGCCAATAAATGGCCGTGCTAGCTCTTTCTCTGGGATACCTGTGCCATATAATAGCGCCCGTGCTGGCGCGCGCTCAAAACCTTTCTTTATCGCATCACTCTTCATTACTGGGTACTCCTTCTGATTACTATGGTGCTTCTGCACACTATCGGGGCTTTATCCGCGGCGGGAAACCCGCCTGTGGTACGCCCCTTGCACTCCGCTGTCGCTCCGACGGGCAAAGCCCGCTCCGCTTACACTCCGTGACGACTCCCCTAACCCTCTTCCAGAGAGCATAGGAGTTTACTGTCCTCGAACACTATCCGCTTCGCGGTCATATCTATTCTGCAAAATAGCCTATTCCAAATTGCCGCTATTGCCAAACACTTCCTTATTTGACTCATAAAATTCTGGTGTGATGAAGCTTATCTCCACGCGTCTATTCATGGCGCGGTTTTCCGCAGAGATATTAGGCAGCGTTGGGTGGTGCTGCCCAAAGGCTGTGGCTGATAGGCGAGCGCCATCCACACCGCGCCGCTCTATATATTTGAGCACTTCTAGCGCACGATTGGCGGATAGGGTCCAATTAAAATCAGGAATCTGCCCTGATGCCTGATCGTCGGCGTGCCCTTTCACAATTAGATAAAAATGCGAGACAGCTCCCATAGAGGCCACCTGATCAAGTATGGGATAGGCTGCAGGCAAAATCTCATAGCTGCCCACGCGGAAAAGCACTGAATCAAGTATGCGGACATTGAAGCCCTGCTCTGTCTGGATAATCGACATCTGCTGCTGGAGCTTTTGCGCCTCCACGTAGGTGTCTAGCGCCTGCTTAGCCTCTTCCACTGCCACATCCTCAGGCTTGCGCCCCATAGGAGGAGTCATAGAGAAAGGCTGCGCTGGCGTGGGCGCTTCAAAATTCAATATGCTACGGCTACCTGTCAGCAGGCCAAATGCCTCCTGCATTTTCACAGGATCAAAATTAGCCATAGAAACCAGCAACACGAAGAATGTCATAAGGAGCTGGTTCATATCAGAAAATGTGGTCATCCATTTTGCAAGTGCTGGGCAGGCTGGACATTTCTTTTTAGCCATAATATTTCCTTACTGTGTCATCCCCAAATTACCAAGATATTGATCAAAATTAAACTTGCCATCCATCAGATTTTCCGTTTCTTCAAATGAGTCGCGGCGTGTCACTGTCTTAGCGTAGTTCACATCATAGGGCACAGTTATCTTCACATCAGCATCATACCATGATGGCATTGTATGATAGCTCTTAATAATCTCTATTGATATTGCTGTGCCAGATTTTGCAACAATAATCTGCGTAAATGGCATTTTAAGCGCATCATATAAACCAAACTCAGCCTTAAATTTAGTCAACTGCTCTTCTGTTACACCTTGGGCTGCCTTGAATTCAATATCACGGCTATATGATGGCAAGGCAAAGCATAATATCATTAAGATAAAGAGCAATTTTTTCATAAGCATTAATCAAATTGCGACGTTCTTTGCTTTGGTGGCAGGAAGGCATTTAGCTTCTGCTCCACGATACGCGGGTTATCGCCTGCTTGTATCGACATAATCCCAGCCAACATAATATTTCG
>JAITWL010000330.1 GCA_031285285.1 Deferribacteraceae bacterium
TCATTGTATATGTGCCTGTGGGCTGCGCTATGAGGATAAAAAAATGAAGAAACTTACAGTAGTTTTATGTATCCTTCTCCTTTTCGCTTGCAACAACGGTGGTGGCGGCAGCAGCGGCAATAAGCCGATTGTTATATCTAATCTCCCTCCCTCTGTGAAGCAAGTCACATTCAGAGGCAATCATGCAACAATGCAGCTAGATAATTTAGCAAATAATGATATTGTAGTGGCAAGGGTCAATGTGTCCGATTTTGATGTTAGCACAGCCAATACTGGTTCTATCAATGGAATTCAGAGCTATTCTACAGGAGCTAGTGCAACAGCTGAGAGCAAACGCCCTGTCAGAAAGCATCATAGCCCAATCAGCTTGCCATTTAAGCCCTCCCAAGAGCGACGAGCTACTATTAAGGCAGCACCAACGCTGGGCAGCACCGAATACTTTTGGGTGCTTGAGTCTATAGGCTTAGAGGTTTATAAATCCATACCTGCGGTGCTAAGAGCTATTGGAAATCATTGCTATGTGTGGGTGGCGACAGACAATGATGGTGGTAGCGGGGATGATCAGATAAGCGTGGCTCAAGCAGCCAGCTATCAGCAAATGTTTGATAAGCTTTATGCTTTGGAGACAAATCTTTTTGGCTATGAGATGGGTGGCGGTTCTTCTGGCAATGGCGGCCTTGATGGTGACAAGAGGATTAGCATACTCATATTAGATATTGATTTTGACCATGATTATGGAATTGATAGCACTTTAGGCTATTTTAGCCCTGTAGATGAATACACTCAAGCTCAGCTTGATAATGAAGGTGAGCCATATAAGTCAAACGAAAGAGAAATCTTTTATATTGATGCCTTCTATGCTAGCACAGAGAGCGAGCTAACATATACTACATTGGCTCACGAGTTTCAGCATATGATTCACTTTGCCCAGCATGCGAAGCATAGTGATGATTCGAAGTGTTCGGAATTGTGGTTCAATGAGATGTTTTCCGCGATTGCGGAAGATCTCTGTGCGCATCCATCAATAGGCTTGAGCTATGATGATTTAATAGAATATGGTGGATATCCCTATTACTTCAATTCTTATTTTGGCCGAGTATCCTATAGCACTTGGGATAGCCCGATCTATGGCAATTGGGAGGAAGATTGGCCCTATGCCAAGGCTTATATGCTTGGCGCCTATCTCGCACGAAACTATGGCGGCGCCAGATTGCTGCATGAAATCTCCACAAATGGCTATGATAACGAGGATGCGCTTGGCGCAGCCTTGTATAAGCTTTATCCAGCACAATTTACCACCGATTATAGGCGAAATGCGTCTATAGCCTTCGCTCGCTTCGGTGAGGCGCTTGTCTATGGCAATGGCTCTATTCCCCAAGGTGTGCATACATTGAATAAAACGACTGTGAGTTCATTGAATGGCAACACATACTACTTTCCTGCTCTGAATCTTTGGGATTATGAGCAGGAAGTGATAAGCACGAAAGGGCCAGCAATCCCGAATAATTGGAATAATAGCGATATAAAAGCCTTTGGCATAGTGGCAAATCGTAGTAGGAATGTTAGCGGAAGCCATACGCTGACTTTTACTAGGCCAAAAGATCCTAATATTTTGACTTTTGTGATAATAAAATAAATGAAGATCACTGAGATCGCCTGCAAATCTGCCTTGCACCACCATCAGTCAAAGTGGCTGCCATTTGAGTGGGATCTAAATGTCTATCGCGGCTGCACGCATGGTTGCAAATATTGTTATGCTATGTATTCCCATAGCTACATAGATAATTCTACCACAGAGAATTATTTTCGCGAGACTTTTGTAAAAAGCAATATTGTGGAGCAGCTGGCTAAGGAGCTTGCTTCGCCCAAGTGGAAAGGCGAGCTTATCAATCTCGGCGGCGTCACGGATAATTATCAACATGCAGAAGCCAAGTATAAGCTGATGCCAGATATCTGGCGGCTACTCATCAAGCATAAAAATCCTGTTGTCATCTCGACGAAATCCGATCTGATTTTGCGGGATTATGATTTGATCGCAGCTTTGGCGCGAGTCGCCTCTGTGCAGATAGCGGTGACGGTGACCACAGCAGATTATGGCATGCAGCGCTTGCTTGAGCCAGGCGCAGTTGATGCCGATCGGCGCTTCATAGTGCTTCGCGAATTCAGCAAATTCACCACCACTGGCCTTCATATGATGCCTGTGATACCATACATGACAGATTGCTATGATAATATCGACTCGCTGATGGCGATAGCCGCCAGCTGCAAGGTGTCTTATGTGTTGCCTGCAATTATGAATCTGCGTGGCGCCACAAGGCAAGCGTTCTTTGATTTTTTATTAAAAAAGCAACCCGCCGTGCAGCCTGAGATGCTAAAGCTTTATGGCAAAGATAAAACGCTAATGAAGGCATATAAGAAGAAGCTCTATGCTGTTATCCGCGAACGCATGAGCCATTATGGTTATGGTACAATTGCAAAACCTTCTGGCTATCTGTAGTAAAGTTTCTATGTTTATTCCTGTTATGTAGTGACCTCGTGACAAGATTAAAATGCAAGAGGTCGCAATTTTTGTTTTCCTGTACCTGCGGGCACATGGAAAGAGCTTTAGACTAAACAGATTCGGGCATTGGCCACTCTGTTATTCGAGGATTGTTTACCTCAGGTCAATGGTCTGCCGCGAGTTCTGCCGTCTAATAGCGTGAATCACTGTTACAGTGTCAACATAGGAATAACGCAGATAACTCTACCTTTTTGTTATCTAAAGCCCTTCCGTATGCCCTCAGCTTGCCTTATGCAATATGCCCTGTCATCAAACCCCACATAAAGCAGGATAATTCACGAGCTATTGCCGTTGCCGCAACATTACGCTGCGATTTGTTCTTTAACACCATCCGATAATACTTCCTGCGTAGTCTTTCATTTGCCTTGTCTGCATTTGTCGTCGCTTCAATTCTACCGACTTGTGCCCTATTGTGCCTCTTGTGTAGCTTTGAGCAGCCTCCACTAAAAGCCGTCGGACGTGGCTGTTGCCAGCTTTTGTTATCCCCAGCCGCTTCTGCTTGTTGCCGCTGGAATATTCTCCAGGTACTAAGCCTAGATAGCCTGCAAGCATATCCGCCTTCGCAAAGCGCTTGAAATCGCCTATCTCAACTATCACACTCAGCGCTGTATGCGTCTTTACGCCAAGCAAACAACATAACTTCTTCACTGGCGCTTGATAAGCTGCTCCCGCAGCCAATTCTTCTATGCGCAGGTCAAGACGCTTTAGCTTATCCACAAGGTAAGCATATGTGAGCAAGTATTCGCTCAACGCTTCCTGCAAAACGCCGCCAAGATCAAGCTTTTTTAGCCAAGCAAGATGCTTACCCGTCCAGTTGCTTTTACCATCCCCATAACGGTAGCCTTGCCTAAGCACCAGCGCAAGTATCTGCTGTTTGATGCTCTTAAGCGACTTCTTCTGGGCATCTCGCATACGGATATATTCCTTAACTGACTCATCATCCTGCGTTGGTATATGCACGGCGCTGTAAGTGCGAAATGCTAAGCACTTGGCAATGTTGCCCGCATCACGCTTATCCGTCTTTATCTTGCCCACAATACCCATCGTCGTTGGAGCGAGGATCACACAATTTACACCATGTGATGCCAATTGATGATGAAGGCTGTAGCCAAGGCTGCCTGCCTCATAGCCACAGACAAACTCAAGCTCTTCTTCGCTTTTACGCTGAAGATGTTCCAAATACTTCAATATCAGCCTATAATCAGGGGCTAACTTTTGCTGATACTCCAAAACATCAGTATCAATGCGGTAACTGCAAA
>JAITWL010000028.1 GCA_031285285.1 Deferribacteraceae bacterium
TTGTCACAGTGGCATATATGCCGCGGTATTCATGCGGCTGGATTTCGTTTCGCTGCTCCAGCTTGTATAAAAGCCGCATCAGCGCCATATTGGCAAAAATTAGAAATATCCCAAAGCCAACTCCGCCAAGCAGCGCCAGCAGCTCTGCATAGCCGCTACGCACAGTGAAATAGCCGACCACAGATAAGCCGAGCAAAAATGAAATGACATTGCGTAGCGTGAAAAAGCCGCCAACGCCTTCATCAGGCAGGTCTATATCACCACCAAAAATGCCAATAAGAGTCTGTATAATAAATGCAACAGCGCTGATAATCAGCACCCAAAAAAGTATAGTTTCCATAAGTACATTGCCCTCAGCCGATAGTGTAGCAAGTATTTAGGAAAAAATATAGCACAAAATTATTTATAGCTAGACAAGCATTTTAAACTTCTATTTCACTAAATATTGTCACATACTTTTCAATATAGTAACATATTTTAACAAAAAGTTGTCAACTCAAGCTCAGTGATAATTCGTTTTAGTGCTGATTATTATCTGCCTAGGCCTACATCAAGCTGCGTCCGCTACGCGCTGCCGCGATAAACAGCTCTGCACATGCCTTTGCGTCAGCAAGGGCATTGTGATGATTTCGCAGATCTATGTCTAGCGCAGCGCAGCATGCGGCAAGGCTCTTGCTTGCAAAAGCGCCGCTCCATGTTTGCATTGTGCAATATGTTTTGAAGCTGTGCTCTTCATTCATAAAATGCTTTAAGCATGTTGTGAGGCAATCAAGATCAAATTGCATATTATGTGCGACAAGATTTTGCCCCTCAATGAAATGCTTCCAGCGTGGCCAGCTTTCAGCGAACGGCGGTGCATAGGTTGTCTGTGCAGGCTCTATGCCATGTATAGCTGTGAAATTTTGCCAGATAAAGTTATTGGGCGGCTGGATAAGGCCGCAATATTCATCTATTATCACGCCATTTACCACCTTTACAAGGCCGACTTGACAGACAGAATTGCGGTTGTTCGTTGCTGTCTCAAAGTCCATAGCGGTGAAATTTAGTATAGGTTTGGCATCTGTAATTTTTGCATTGCGCCCATGCAATATATTGTCAATATAGGCTATTCCCGCAGAATCTAGCTTGCGAATAGCGCCACGATCTTGCGTTGGCATACATAAGCCACTGCAATCAATATTAAACCATTTGACTTTGATGCAAACAACATCGTTGTGGCTGCTTTCGATAGGTGCAAAGGCTTTGAGAGCTTCTGCATTCGCTTTATCCACGCCACAATCTGCATACAGTACTTCATCTATGGGGAATAGGTATGCAGGTCGCTCTTGCACTTCTCCAATGAAACTAATGCGCTGGGTGCCACCTGCGACAAGGATATCGCCAATTTCTATATCCTTCAGCTGCTCCATATAGCGAGCAATGCCATCGCCCCAGACATATGGATAGCCTTGATGGAACATGTTTAGATCAACATAGCTAACGCCAATACGATAGTGTTTCATAAAAATTCTCCTCTTGCAAATTGCTTCAATTTTTCACTCCTCAATCGTGGAAAGCAGCTTCTCAATATGTTCTCTTGTCATTCGATTGCCTCGCCAAAGATCAGCTCTAATTGTTGTCCATATATGAGAAATATTGATAATATCTATGAAAGTCCAATAATTCTCCAGCAAATAATAGGTGACATCATTCAGCTCCACATCTATTATCCCAGCTAAACGCTTGTTAATATTGATGGTGCTAATATCGCTGGCCTGTTGGTTGAAGCGAGGAAAGGCCTCATCATAAACGCCAGTAACGCTAAGCAAGACATTATCAAAAAATTCGCAATCATGGTTTTTTTCCATATATGGTCGTATGCACGTCTGCAAGCCAAAATCTACAAATATCCCAAAGCCAAAGCGACCACTAGCTTTTGGAGAAAGGTAATCATCTATCTCTTTATATGCTTTAGATATTTGCTCATAAGCGTTTGCAATCTGCTTATTCACTGCTAAAAATTGAGCCCTATTCTCTTCTGACCACACAAAATCCTGGTTAATTTTATCGCGTCTAGCTCTCAATATTTTGCGTAATATCCACTTGCGCTTAATGGGTGCAAATTTGCGATTCCTATACAAATATACAAGCATTTTCTCCAATTCATAGACTGTGTAGGCATGAATATTTGTCAAAAAATTGATTTGCTGGAAAAGCTCTTTTTCATTCATGTGTTATCACTTCCTTTATACGAATGCCGAAAAATTGCCCATCTACCACCATCACTTCGCCTTTTGCGATCAGCTTATTGCCTGCGATGAGATCGACAAGAGCATCCACATCATCATCCATAGTGATAATTGTGCCTTTCTCAATGGCATAGATTTCTTTTAGTGCCTTTTTCGCTTTACCCAGCCTTATGCTTAATGGGATCTTGATATCAAGCAATGCTCCGCTCAGTTTATTTTCTTCTGTTGCCATATTAATCTCCTCATATGTGCTATATTTGTCGGCTATGCTCGCCTGAATTTTTGTATTTGCTAAGTCTGCCTTGCAGCTAAATATAGGCAGATCGTTTGCATATAAGAGATAATCTTTGCTATTAAATGCAAAAATATCGCCTGTTTTGATGCTTGATAATGCTTTTATGCTAATGGGCATTCGCGGCAATTCAAGGTATAAGTCTACACAGATATCCTCAGTATTCGCCTCCATATGAATCGAATTTGCAGGCTTATGTGCATAGTTATAATTTCCACCGATATGATATATCCGATTTATGACTGTATCATCTAATGCAAAAGCAGGTAGAGTGATAGCGATTTCCCCAGCGCCTTCTTCCCCATAAACATCGCCAAATTCCACCTTAATATTGTATGTGATGACTACATCATTCTGCGGCATGATTTGATAAATATGCGGGCTATCAAGAATTTGCCTATTTGTAAGCTTTATATCAATCACTTTCTGCCATACTTGGCTGAATTCATCAGTGATAATATCAATAAATTCGCTCATTATCTCTTGATCAATAGCTGTCATGAAGAGAATTGCAGAATTATGATCTGAAATTTCGCTATATGGTGGCAAGGGTAAGCCGCCTCCACCAGTGAGCTTATCTATCACAGGGCGATATAGCCGCGGTGTAAAATTGAATACTATCTGCTCATTTCCAAAGCCATCAAATATTGCAAAGCATGTCGGGTCAGGCAAGGCCATCACAAATTCGCCATATGTCTGCTGATTTATGCTAGTGATCCCAACAGCAACTATTGTCTGCAATAGAGCCGAAAGCCTTTCTTGCATATTGTCAAGGCATCTATACATAAGATCACGGCATGATCTTATAGCCCATTTTGATATCCTATCTGGCCTGCGAAAATCATATACTGATAGCTTCCTTGGAATATGAAAATCGTCATCATCTTGATGTGTAAAAAGAAGCGCAGCTATCTCATCAGGGCTCAATATATCAGCCATTATATTTCTCCTTTGCAAGCAGAAGATTAAGCTCTTGGCTTGGTTCTGCCTTGATGCCATTTTGGTCATAGCCATCAAGCTTTCTGCACACAGCAGTCAGTATTATATTGATAGCTTTTGGATGTATGCGCTCCATATGCTGCAATCTATTTGTAAGATCCTGTGCGAAACTATCAGGAAAAAGCTTCATAATAGCAATAGCAAGCTTTGGCTCTATAAGGTGCAGAAACAGCGCCTGTATTGATGAGCGCTCATTAAGCATGATAGTGCAAAGTATCTGAGGATCAGCGGCATTAATTCTCGCTATGCAGTCTTTTTCATGTGGAAGCAGCGCAGCTTGCACAGTGCTTATCTTCGTTTTGGGCTGAAATAGCTTGCGAAGTTGTTCAATCATCGTTGTCTCCTGTTGCCTCTGAGGCAGGCTGATCTTCTTTGAGCGCAAGATCTTTTTTAACAATTTCAAATTCTTTTAATAGATAGGTCAACATTGTATTGGCCTCTTTTGAGCGCAAGGTAGTTTTGATATTCAGAACATTAAGAACCCTCTCCAGCTGGCCAAACATACGCTTATTGAGGGCCGAATACTTGAGATCTTGATCTTCACACTTGCGCTGATAATTTGTGACCATCTCTATTGAGCGACAAAGCTTATCACGCGTCTCCATAAGCTCCTTACGCACATTCAATAGCTCTTGTGCCTTATCTTCGGAAGCTAAGCGCTCAATCACTCTAAGCATCTTGGCATTACGCTCGGTCAGTTTCTCATGCTCAAGTAGCAGCTCTTGATATGCCTTTGCAAGCTCATCATCTGGCTCAGTCGCATCTACATTGCATTTCAAACCATTGATAGTGCCAGTTTCTGTTTTATCAAGCATTTGCCATGAATCGTTTGCTATAAAATACTTAGTCTCCATTTTTAGCCCTCCTTGTTTTTGTTGCTCACATATAAATACCATGCGAGCTATCCAAAAACTGGAGAATTATAATTTATTAGATATTTTAACCTTACGAAGTCCTTTCCTATCATAGCTATGAAACAGTCTATCATGCAAAAATTCGCTTCTAACTAGCAGCTCTGACACATATTGATATTCATAGATTTGGCTACGCTCAAATAAGTCTGATTCTCTGCGTAGGTAAAATCTGCTATTGCAATATTCAATAAAGCCCCATGCTTTTGGGATGTCATCTAGGGTCAATATATCTTTTGGCGCAATATAATAGCGCCAACTACCAAAGCTTGATCTGCCGCTACTAGCATTGCGG
>JAITWL010000082.1 GCA_031285285.1 Deferribacteraceae bacterium
AGAAATATTTCTTCATTAGGATCAAAAGCCGCATCTGCATTGGCAGCAAGGAAGAGCCGAAGCTCATTGACAAAATCATCAATATTTTTAGCTACATCACGTCCTGCGGGCGCATGTGACGCGCTAGCAAGCAATGCCTCGCAAGCAGAGGCCAGCTCTGGATTGACCTGCAAAAGGTCTTTATATAGCCCATTCAAGAAAGGCGCAGGCTTTTTTTGAAATGCAGCATAATTCTGCCAGATTTTTGCTGCCAACACCCGCAAGCGCGGTATTTCAAAGCTCATAGCATTCCTTTAAAACGGCAGAAATGTATATTCATCCATCAAATAATGTCTACTTTAGCAACAGCTTCTTTTATATGTTTTCCAGCGCTCTACGCTCATCATCAGAGAAAATATTGAATACATCCAAAATGATAATCATATTTTCGTTTGTACGTGCCACGCCTTGCACATATTTTTGTCCAGCGCCTGTGGCTGTGCCTGGGGCTTCATCCACCTGCTCTTCCTGAATGTGCATCACTCGCTCCACCTTATCCACAATGATTCCAAGGCGGCGAGTGCCAATGATAGTGATCACCACACGAGTATCAGAATCTTCTGCACTGCAAACCATATTCAGCCGCTTACGCAGATCCACAATAGGAATGATATTGCCGCGCAAGTTGATGATCCCTTCCACAAAGCCTGGGGCGCGCGGCACTGGCGTGATCTCCATAGGCTTGATAATGCTTTCTACTGACATAATATCTATGCCATAGTGCTCGTTACCTAGAATAAACCCAACTATTTGAACTGTTGCCATCGAAAAACCCCTTTTGCAAAAGTATAAACCAACCACAATATTGTAACGCGAATGAAGTGAAAAAACAAGAAAATTTGGGGCAATTTATGCTTGTAATTTATGGTTGTTATTCTAGAGCAGAACTAGGTGCGAGCGTCTCCACAAACTGGTAGAGCTCTTCGCCATCCACAGCGCCCAAGATGCTTGTCTGATACATGCCATTTGGCGCATAGATGATGGTTGTTGGCACTTTATTAGCCATAAGCCGCCGCTGTATAGCTGGAGTTATTTGATAGATGGGATAATTCACCTTGTGCTTCTGCAAAAATGCTTCCAGCTCAGCTTTGCTCTCGTCAATAGATAGGCCAATCAGCTCAAACTTAGCATTGGCAGCATATTTATCATACATCTGCACAAAGCTAGGTGTCTCTTCTTCGCAAGGCGGACACCAAGATGCAAAAACATTGAGCACCAATACTTTGCCAATGTTTGCATCTTTTAGTTCGTCAAATTGCTCAATGCCAATAGTCTGCACAGTGCTCGCATGATCAGTTGCAGGCTTATTGCAGCTCAGTAGGCAGAGAATAGCTATAATGAATACTGCTTTTCGCAATTAGCTCTAGCTCCTATAATCTGCATTGATTGCCACATACTCTTGTGTCAAATCGCAGGTGTAATAAGTGGCCACATCATCGCCAGCGCCGAGCTCTATGGTGATAGTGTATTCTGGGTTATTCATAATCTTATATACTTCGCTTTCTAGGGCTTCGTCCACTATCATGCCGTTGCTCACATAGAGGAGGCCATCAAACCAGATGTCCACATCATTTTCTTCAAATATAGCGCCACTTGCACCAGCTGACGACATTAGTCGCCCCCAGTTTGGGTCGCAGCCAGCAAACATTGTTTTCACTAGGCTGGAATTAGCTATAGCAGCAGCACATTTCAGCGCGTCTTCCTTGCTGCGTGCTTCACGGACAATGAGTTTAACGAATTTGGTTGCGCCTTCGGCATCACGCACCAGCTCTTTAGCCATCCATGTGCACACTTCATTGAGTGCAGCTTCGAATTGGTCGAGCAGCTCAGGTGTATCAAGGAGTATGCCAGTCATACCATTGGCAAACACAAAGCAGCTATCATTTGTGCTGCGGTCGCCATCCACAGATATGCAGTTGAAGCTATTCTTGACAGCCTCACCCAGCATATTTTGCAATTCAGTGGCATCTATATCCACATCTGTGGTGATAAAGCCTAACACTGTAGCCATTGATGGATCGACCATACCCGCACCCTTGCAGGCAGCACCTATGGTGTAGTTACCATGAGGGGTTTCGATGATCCATGCTGCTTCTTTTTTCACGGTATCGGTGGTCATGATAGCTCGGGCGAAAAGCTTGCCATTGTCATCATCTAGCCCTTCCACCAGCTCAGGCACTTTATCTAGCATCTTTTTCACAGGCATTGGCTTGCCAATCACGCCAGTGGAGCATATCAGCACTGCGCCGCACTCCAGATCGAGCGACCACTCTATAGCATTGGTGATATCAGCACAGGCAATCATGCCTGCATCGCCCGTACAGGCATTTGCATTGCCGCTATTCACCACCACACCTGAAAATAGTTTGTCTTTGCTATCTCTCAACAGCCCCATATTATATTTCACAGGTGCAGCCTTCACACGATTAGTGGTGAACACTGCCGCTGTGACAAATTCTTGTTCGCTCACAAGAATAGTGTAGTCTAGTTTATCCTTACCGTTGCCTTTTATATCTGCGCTAATTGCGTTTGATAAAAATCCAAGG
>JAITWL010000096.1 GCA_031285285.1 Deferribacteraceae bacterium
TACGCAAAGCCCGAAGCAATTTGTCATTCGGAGAATCCTAGCTGTTGTAGGCTAAGGCCCGTTCGCTGCGCTCAGGTGCGTTGATGCCTTCTACACATCCTTTGTGCGCAGCTCCTGCCATTCGCGAAAGCTTGGCAGCTCTGATAGATCGTTCAGGCCGAAAAATTCGAGGAAATACTTGCTAGTGATATATATGAGCGGTCTACCAGGCACGTTTTTGCGGCCTGAGCTGATGATCAGATTCTTATCAAGTAGGCTACGCATGCTGCCTGAGCAATCCACCCCGCGAATCTGCTCTATCTCTGCCTTGGTGGCGGGCTGTTTATATGCGATGACGGATAATGTCTCCAATGCGCCACGCGAGAGCTGCTCTGTGCGCTCGCCAAAGTGCTGCTCCAAGATTGGCGATAGCTCAGAGCTGGCCACTATCTGAAAGCCGCCAGAGATCATGCGTATGTGTATGCCATTATTTTGCTTGTTGAAATCTTCCACATAGGTCGCCAGCCTGCCTTCTAGATCTGCAGGATTTAAGAATTTCTTCAATATAGGCATGTCTAGCGGCTTGCCTGAAAGGAAGAGTGCAGCAATAAATAATTTGCGTTCGAGATCTTCTGTCATATTGTTACAGTCTGAATGAATTTTTTAATCTTGATTGCTGTTTCATGTGACCAATCAAAAGCCTGTGCTTTCCTATTTTTTACCATCAAAACCCTCTCTCAGGTGCATTGTATGTTTACTATGGCCACAAGTCAATTGGTTTAAATAGATGCAATGGATGACGCCTAATGAATTTGAACTAAAAGCAGTAGTTCACGTTTGCTATCGTTTGTGGCGATTTGTAAATAAAAAATGAGAGCATTTACAGCAACTACAAAGCAGAAAACACGCGCCAGAAAACTGACGCGTGTTATTAAAAATTATCAAATTAGACGCATATAAAACTAAATCACCATCATCACGTGGCCTGTGGTCACTTTTGCGCCTTCGGATGTGTTGATGGCTTTCACCACTCCGTCAGCTGGGGCTGTGATGACATTCTCCATCTTCATGGCTTCGATCACTAGCACCACTTGGCCTTTTCGCACTATTTCACCATCTTTTACTTTGATAGAAACCACTTTGCCATGCATAGGCGCGGTGATAGCTGTGCCTGGCACATTTGCAGCGATGGCTTGCATCTGTGTGGTGGCAATATTAGGCGCTGTAGGCGCTTTGGTGACCACTGGTGATGGCGTAGTCTCTCCAGCTGCTACTTTCTTGAAAAATTCTATGGCAACCTTAGGGAATAGGGCATATGAGAGTATATCTTCCCTGCTAGCGTTTGGATAGCCAGCTTCAGTGAGTTGCTGTTTAAACATTGCCAGCTGTGGCTTGATATCGTCTGCTGGTCTGTATGTGATTATTGGCTCATCGCCTATGATCTTCTGCTGCACAGCAGGGTCGATAGGCCCAGGCAGGCGGCCATATTTGCCACGCACCATATCGCGAATCTCTTCTGGCACAAGCTTATAGCGCTCACCCAGCTTCACATTAAGCACAGACATAGTGCCCACCATCTGGCTAGTAGGCGTCACGAGCGGTGGATAGCCGAGCTCTGCACGCACTCTTGGCATCTCTTCCAGCAGCTCAGGATATTTATCGGCCGCGCCCTGCTCCTTGAGCTGGTTCAACATATTTGACATCATGCCGCCTGGGATTTGAAACTTGAGCACTTCAGGATCGATGGGTATGTTAGTGTTGATATTAAAATCTTTTTCCAAGCTCTTCTTCACTTGTTTGAAGTGCACTGCGATTGGCGCAAGCTTATCTGTGCTGAGCCCAGTGTCATAGTGCGTGCCTCTAAGTGCTGCAATCATTGATTCTGTGGCTGGCTGGCTAGTGCCCATTGCAAATGGCGATAGAGCCGTGTCGATGATATCAGCACCTGCCTCAATGGCTTTGAGATAAGTCATCGAGCCCATGCCGCTAGTATAGTGAGTGTGCACTTCGATAGGCACAGAAAGATTAGATTTAAGAGTGCTTACGAGTGCATAGGCATCATAAGGCGCAAGCAGGCCAGACATATCCTTGATGCAGATCGAGTCTGCACCTAACTGGACAAGGTCTTTAGCCACTTGTAAGAAATTTTCTGGCTTATGATATGGGCTGATGGTATACACGAGCGCGCCTTGCACATGTGCGCCAGATTTTTTGGCGGCTTTCATGGCGCATTCAAGGTTGCGCACGTCATTTAGCGCGTCGAATATGCGGATGATATCCATGCCATTATTCACAGCGCGATCGACAAATTCTTCCACAACGTCATCTGCATAGTGGTTGTAGCCAAGTATATTTTGACCACGCAGAAGCATCTGCACGCGTGTCTTCTTGAGATATTTTTTGAGAGTGCGCAGGCGCTCCCAAGGATCTTCATTCAAAAATCTGAGGCATGTGTCGAAAGTCGCACCTCCCCAAGCCTCAAGCGCATTGTAGCCAATATCATCAAGCTGCTCTAGGACAGGGATCATGTCGTTGATACGAGTACGCGTGGCCGCAAGGGATTGGTGTCCATCACGCAACACAGTTTCTGTAATTTTTACGGGTTTGCTTTCATTTGCCATATCAAAATGCCTCCTTCACAAAATAAAGTATATACTATTATTAGGTGTTTTTTCACCCTTTTATAAACAAGTGACATCTCAAAGACTTTTTAGAACGCTACACCCATTATGAACTTTTTTTTGATGATGTCAAGTTGTATGGCAGTCAGATATGTTGATAAGTTGTAAAAAATAAGGGCACCGCAAACGCCCTATACATTTGTTGTGAATTGCTCACTTATTACTGAGAATAACCATATTTGTTAAATTTGTGTATATTGCATATTTTATGCCTAGAACAGAATTTGCGAATAATTATCAAAACCCTATAAGCAGCGGCAGCAAAAGCGGCGTGACAAATGAGAGCACTGCGCCATGAAGGAAGGCTGCCGCGCCTATCTTGCTGCCTGCATAGTGCGCAAGCAGTGGCAGCGTGACATCCATAGATGTTGCCCCGCAGATTGACACTGCTGGATAAGCTCCAAAGAAGCGCACCACCGCTGGAATCAGTATAATAGCCAGCATCTCGCGACTTACATTTGATAAAAAGGCTATAGCGCCCAAATCTGCTGAGTGCATCTCCGCCAAATATACGGCAGAGTATGTATACCAGCCGAAGCCGCCAGCCACAGCCATGCTCTCCCTTATCCCAAGCGGCAATATAAGCCCTGCCAGCAAGCCACCCACAAGCGTACCTATGATAGTGCCCACTGGCACGAGAAATACAAAGGCATTCTCTTTAAATAGCCCACGTAACGTGTTTTTATCCTGTCCCATGCCATAGCCCACTATGAAAAGCATAGCACAGAGGCAATAAAATGGAGCTTCATTCACGAAAACTGCTACCTCAGGTGGCATCAAGCCGATATAGGCAGCGCCTAGCCCTAATAGCAAGCAAGATATAATAGCCAATAACATCATAGCTCGCCACCACGCTTGCGCATAAATAACCACACCAATATTCGCACAGCTATAATGCTGAATATAAGCGCTGATATGGTGATAACAATAGCAGCGCGCCCATATGCGAGTATACGCTCGCCTAGATCGGGCATCAGGCCAAGCCTTGCGCCCATCATAAATATCAAAACCAGTATGGTCGCCATTAATAGCCTATTGGCAAGGCGGGCACGATTTGCCGCAGGCTTTGTGAAAAAACCAAGCAAGAGGCCAGCAAGCAAAGATACAAGCAAAATAAGGTTAGAAGACATAGCGGACTATATAGCATTTTATCTATGGCTTTGTCAGCAGAAAAGTTTTATATATGGGTCATGAAAATATTTCGTCTTTTTTATATATCTGTGACTTTGCTTGCCTTGCTGGCGCTGGTGTTATGGTTTTTAGATCCAAGTGGCATTACAGAAGAGGCTGATACCAGCCCCACAAGCATCATTCAGCGAGTGGATACAGATGACTATGCTCTACGAAGCCGTGCCACAGAGATTAGCACAGGCTGCACTGACAAAGAGTGTACTGCTTACAGGCTTTTTGCGCAGGTGCGCGATCATGAATCACTACCTCATACAGATAAGGCTGTGCTCTTTGCCTCTTATATGGAGAATATGGCTATCCCTGTGCAGATGGTGTTTCCAGAAGGTACAAGCCCCTATGTGCTTGCTTGTGGGCTTGATAGAGCTAGGTTATATCAATATATACTCGAAGATAGCTTAAATACTACATCTCTCACAGATACAGCTCGCTTAGCTGCTGGTCAGATATGGACAAAACTCTTTTCAAATAGCGAAGAACAGCGACTAGCCATAAGGATAAAGGCAACCCAGCCTGTAGACCTCACTATAGCAGATCATGATGCTTGCAAAGCCCAAGGACATTATATCTTACAAGCATGCAAGATTAATGCATATGATTTAGTAAGTATCTTCGCCCCTAGTGAAACGCAAATAGATATCAGTTGGGCATATATAGACGCACTAGAGGATGA
>JAITWL010000012.1 GCA_031285285.1 Deferribacteraceae bacterium
ATGCAAAGGGAAGCGAGCTTTGTTAATGGTGAAAGAGATGGCACAGCCAAGTGGTATTATTGGAGCGGAGCACTAAAAGAAGCGACAGAATTCAAAAATGGCAAAGAGAATGGCTCACATAAATTGTATTATGAATCAGGCAAAATAGGCGTGGAAGCCTTTTACAAGGACAGCCAGCTTGATGGCAACTATAGAAAATATAATGAAAATGGCGCAGTGCTAGCAAGTGGAACATTTAAAGATGGCAAGCTAGATGGCATCTTCAAATGGTTTTATGAATCAAATGCGCTGAAAGAAGAAGTGACATTCAAAGATGGCACAGCAGTGAATGATTTTAGGATTTACTACGAGCATGGCGGTTTGATGGCAACTATCACAGTTGGCGATAATAGGAGCGGAAAGTGTAGCAACGGCAGAGAGTTGCGCAAGGAAGAGCTAGAAGATTGGGCAAATGGCAAAGATATTGACTGCAACGATGATGGTTCATGCATCACCCTCACAGAAGGCTTTGATAATTATAATGTCAGGCTAAATCTTGATGAATCTGTAAATGGCTATGGCTGCACATATTATGAGGGGGCATTGAGATACCGCGTTAAGCTTGAGGGTGGCCAGCCTAATGGGCTTACAAGGCAATACAACAATGGTGTCTTAGAATCTGAACGTATGTATAAATATGGACAAATAACTAGCCGCAGAGTGTACGACGACAACGGCACATTGCGAAGCGAAAGCACATATGTAAATGGCAAAAGAGATGGAATATCAAGAACATACGATGAAGATGGCAATTTATACAGCGAAACAATGTATGCAAATGGCAAGCAGAATGGCATGGAAAGAGACTATTATGAAGATGGTGTGCTAGAGAAAGAAGCTATGTATGTGGATGGCAAAAGGCATGGTGCACTCAAATATTACTACATAAATGGCCTCTTGTGGCAGGAAAGTACATATGTTAATGATCGCCATAGTGGCGAATCTAACTCATACTATCCAAATGGCGCATTAAGAGCAAAGACGATATACAAAGCAGATGGCAGAGAGCTGTTCAAAGCTTATCACAGAAATGGAGTATTGGCAGAGGAAGGCACAGATTTTCATGGGTCACACAAATTTTATGATGAGCAAGGAGACTTGATAGCCACTGTCACATACTACTATGGCAATGTCACCAGCGTTGTGTGCACGAGCGGCAAGGCTGTGACAGATTACAAATACCGATACAATGCCTCCACCGTTGTGGAAGAGTGCCGTGAATAATAAGCATATTAGTCGCTTTTGCACTTACCTAACCCATGAACAGGGGCTTGCGCAGAATAGCGTGCTAGCATATCGGCAGGATGCTGAGGATTGGCTAGCATTTCTGGGTGATAAAGAGCTGTTAAGCGCTACTGTAGAAGATATCATCGGTTATATGATTGCTAAACGCGCTGAGAATGTATCTATAGAGACAGTGCTGCGGCGATTATCTGGGCTAGGCCAGCTTTATGACTATTTCATCAAAGAGAAGCTCATCACAAAAAGCCCTGTGGAATATGTATCAAAGCCGCAAAAAGGCGATAAGCTTCCGCATTTTCTCAATTATGATGAGGTGGATAGGCTCTTGGCTCTGCCAGACCGCGGCGATGATTCCGCTTACAGAGATAGCCTAATCATTGAGACGCTATATGCATCAGGTATGCGCGTCAGCGAGATACTAAGTGTACGTATTGTGGATATTGATTTTAAGCGTGGGCTGGTGCGCGTGCATGGCAAAGGCTCTAAGGAGCGCTATTCGCCGCTATATCAATCGCTCTGCGATAAGCTACGCGCGTGGCTACCCATACGCCAAAGCGTATTTGTGCAGAAGAGTGACCCCAGTTGGCTATTTCTAAATAGGCGAGGTGGGCAGCTCAGCAGGCAATACCTATGGTCGATGATCAAGAAACGCTGCAATGATGCAGGTATAGAAAAAGATATCTCCCCCCACACGCTCAGACACTCATTTGCCACCCACCTATTGAGCGGAGGTGCTGATCTGCGAACGATACAGATATTTCTAGGCCACGAAAGTATCGGCACAACAGAAATCTACACACACGTGACTGACGATAATAAGCGTGAGACACTAGCGAAATTTCATCCACGATTCAAGTGACAAATTGCAGTTATTGCTGTCACAAATTGCTTGAAAAATCTGCCTATTGCTGTATGATTGTAACTAATAACGATCTGGAGCAAGAAACTATGCGTGCTTTACTATATATAATCAAACCTACGAATAAATGTTTATCTTGGCTTGGGCGGGCGTTTTTGCTTGGGCTTTGTTTTGTGCTAATGACAGTGGATGCAAAGAGCCAATTTTTGCAAGATAGCGAGATACATGTTGATTTAACAGGCTATGGAGAATATAGAAATAGCAACTGGGAGTATAATCAAGCTCTTGGCAACAGCTGGGGTGATCGCGATTTGCGGGCTATCCTTGGCAGTTTTGGCGTGCGCTTCACATCAGGTTACGCGGGCTTTCTTGGGGCAGATCTATCCACATACACTAACATTGGTGCAGCTGTTGGTATGACTGAGGTTTTGAAGCATGATTTTGACAACAATAAAGAGCGCAATGTAGCTGATTTAAATGTGATAGCCCTAAAAACGCGCTTTGTGGGCGCTGGCATGCAGTTTGATTTTAAAATAGGCTATGTACCAATAGATGTGGGCAATATAGGTTATGGCGATACCCTGCATGAACATAGCTATCGCGGTTTTGAAGCCAAGCTGTTGTTCAATGAGGAGATAGAGCTGTCTTATGCCGCTGCTGATAGATTCAGCCCTGAATTTAGTGATGGCATGGACGATATGATGTTTGGCTCTGTACATGAAGACTTTATCCATACAGTAGGTGTTAAGCGCATTTTTCAAGATGGCTATGTGGATGCAGGTGTGGGGCATGGGGCAGATTACCGAATCAATGCCCAAGTAGCTCTTTTATATCCTATGCCTGTATCTGCAGGTGTGGTGGAGTTAACTGGCTTTGCTCATCTTGGGCGCTATCTAGGTAGCACTGGCTATTCGGGCATATCTAATGAGTACTATATTGGCGCAGGCTTGACCTTCACTTATGCAGATTTTGTTCGTCTCAGATTTGGACATAGCTACACAAGCGCCAGAAACTCAGGCGAGATGAACTTTCGGCTCACTCCTTGGGGGCAATCAGATGAGAGAGCCTTCTTGCAAACGGCTGGCAGGCTGGATTATTTTGCATGGGATGATGAGATAGCCACACAAGTGGGGGCTACGTTACTCTTTGATCGCATGGACTTCCCAGGGCTGGAATTTGGCGTCACTGTCATCCGTGGCTGGAATGAAGCCTATGAGCTTGATACTCATTTGCAATATAAATTTCCCGAAGGTTCCACTCTGGCAGGTGTGACAGCTGGCGTTTATCAATCCCGTCTTCGTTTTAATAATGGCATGAAAAATGAGGATGCGATCAAAGTGGCTCTTGGCTATAGCTTCCAGTTTCGTTAATAAAAAGGAGTTTAATATATAATGTCTGAATATACTGATCTAATCAATGTTTTTAATGGTCGAGCTGCATTCTATGAGCTTTTTACAGAAGTATTTAACGAAGCGCCTAATGATAATATCCTCAAGGCTGTGGCTGCCTTTGCGCCTCATTTTCGCAATATGGCAGAGGAGATAGATGATGCCTCGCTGAAAGCAGGGGCTGATGAACTAACAGAGCTGTTAAAAACCTCAACGGACCTAACAGAACTGAACCGCAGTTTCACAACATTATTTTTGCTTGGTAGTAGTAGCGTTCCCACAGCAGAATCTGTATACCTCTCCACCACTAAGCTTCTCAAGCAAGAACCTTGGGATGAGATAATTGATTTTTACTATAAACACAACTTTGGCCTGCCAGAAGAAATGAAGCAGACAGAAGAGCATATTTCCTCAGAGATGCTATTTATGTATTATCTATCAGCCAAAACAGCTACTGCGCTTGCAAATAATAGCGAGGATGAGGCAGAAGGCTTGATCGATGCTCAGCTTGAATTTATGGAACAGCATATCATCCGCTGGATACCTGAGATGTGTGATATTATTGCAAAATCAGCTTATGAGCATGTGGGCTTTTATAAGACCATCGCTAAATTGCTAAAGGGTTTTTTATTCTATGATGTGGAGCTGCTAAAAGAGCTGACCAGCGAGGGCTAGCAAATATGCTAACACGCAACACATTACTGACATTAGCTGTAAAAAATTTTGATAAAATGGGGCTAGATGTGTTCCTTCCAGGTACTGACTATCGGGGTATGAAGCCTGATATACTCGTGGTGCATAAGGCTAAGCAGCTCTATTATTTGGTGGAGGTGCTTAGCAATAGCTGCATCATGTCTGGAGCAAGGCTGACAGCTAAGCGTGCCGATCAGCGTATTAGGCGTATGTGTGCTAATCTCTTTCATGGTGATCACTGCTTGAGTGCCCTTAGCGCCACGCTTTATTGCGACTTGGGGCTGGGGCTGGATCTCTTCCGCTATAGCGAGATAAAAGGCCACTGGCTAAGCCGTATGCAGCGCTATGCAGCTGTGGTATATCCGTCAGATATGGTGGTGGTGACAGAGCGCGCCTTCCAAACAATAGGCATACAATATAAAAGCCTTGAAATCCAAGGCAAATACTACTTTACGCTTTTTTCAGAGGCTGATACCAAGTGGCTGGCTGAGGCTCGGAAGTTCATGCAATATATGTTGATAAATCAGGGATAAGGATGAGAAAATGACTCTAGCAGAAAAGACAGAAATGGCGCTACGTAGTGTAGCACTTGATAAGGAAGGCAAGCATGACGAAGCAATGCAGCTCATGAAAGAGATCCCATTGCCGCCTTACTTGGCGAAAGCAGTAAAAGATGCGTTTGGTGCAGATGCCTTGGGCAGGGCAGGCTTTGATCTATCAGAAGCAGAGGCAGAATATGGCAAAGATTGGCTTGATAGATAGGTATATAGGCGAAGTCACAACTTATACATATCAGATAGACCTTGGTCGTAAAAACTTTCAAATAGAAGAAGGTAAAGGTCGTATATTATTTAATGGCGGTATTGCTAAAGGTTTAAAACTGTCTAAAGAGATTCAAGCAGCAGAGCTTGTGTTTCTTAATCAAGAGCTTGAATTTTGCGACAAATTAGATAAATTTGCTATAAGTAGCCTACAAGCCGCTATTTCATCGCTTAATGGAGCAATGCGTTCGCTATCGGCTGTTGAATCTGGTAATTATCACATAGCTGAGATGACATATCTCAATAATACAAAAAATCGTATGCATGACATGCCAATTGACGGCTTTCATCAAGCTTGCAATGCCCATTACACTCGCTTGCAAAATAGTCTTCGCACACCTGGGATGAACTTAGATGAAAAGAATCTGTGTCAACTAAGAGCTGAAAATATGAAAGCTGCAGTCAAAGTCTACATTGAGTTACAAAAAGCAGCTATTGGTTCAATAAATGCTGACCGAGCTTGACATAAACAACATGTTGATAGCACGGCA
>JAITWL010000229.1 GCA_031285285.1 Deferribacteraceae bacterium
GCAAACGCTCTCCCCATCGTAGCCGTCGAGAACGCAAAGGAATACGCAGGTTCTTAATTGATTTATTCTGGATTGCGGCTCAAGGCCGCAATGACGTGTGCTGTCACCCCCTGCGAAGCTAATGGGTCTTGGCATTTCATTGCGTTGACGCATGAACATCCTTTCTGCCGTAGGGGCGAGCGACCCTGCTGGCATCCAATGGGGGGCATTGCTAAATTAATGATATTCATTGACAAAAACAAGAAAAACTGCGAATTATTATAGAAAAGATTGTAGATATTGGATGTGAAGGAATGAAACTAGCATATTTGGCTCTTGCCATACTTATGTTTACAGCTTGTGCTAATAAGAAGTTAGAGACCTTTAGCTTTCACTCAAATATGAACAATGTCTATATCGCAATAGATGAGCAGAGCTGCTATACGCCATGCGAGCTAACTGTAATGGCTGGCAAAGCTGCGTCTGTGACAGTTGGGCATTCCCCAGAGTTGCAATTTCATATGAAAGCTGACAAGTATGAGGAAAGCTCTTACAGCGGTAGTTCTTCAAATTCTGGCGACTGGATTGGTAGCGGCTTTAATATTGGTAACGTCAGTGGCGGTGGTGGTGATGCTGAAGCGCTCGCTATATTATTATTGGCATCCACAAGCACCACGCTGGTTGTTGTTACAACAGGTATTATTATTGAAGCGACTGAGCAGTCCTCGGTGACAGTGTGGAAATATGATACAAGGGCGTACTATATCTATCTTTCAGACCCATCCGCAGGCTATGCTCTCCCTGAATCTACGCTTACAGATTTCGTTCTGCGAAATTTCCCTCAGATGCAGCAAGAGGCTTTTTATGAGGCTCAGCCGCATATTGATGCCTTAGCAGAAGTATCAATGTTGCCAAAAGAGAGGCTGCAAGAGTTGCTTGTAGATGCACAGCCAGATAGTGCAGTAAGCTTTCTTGATGACTTGATACGGGAAAAGGCTAAAGAAATATTGAATATCAAGCAAGATAAGCAAGATACAATCGAAGCGATTGCAAAGCTTTTATCGCTTGATATTGATGCAGCAAAAAGCCAATTTTCGCTCTACAATCACTTTATAAATGCAGAATTTTCCTTAAAGTTGATAGACGATTATTTGCGAGAAAAGCGGACAATATTAGATTTGAAAAACTAACGAAAGTAATTATGAGCTGGCTATTGCATTTCCGCTTATAAAACAATAGAATATACCTATGAAAAGCAAAATTCGTGCAGAAAAAAACGCTATCCTTCTTTATAATGGTGATGATACGCAGACAGTCTATGTAGCTGGCAAAGAGCTTGATTTATTAAAAAAATGGCTCACGCATAACTCTGATGTGGCCTTCACCCTGCGGCTCAAGCGAGCAGGGCTATTGGATGATTCCATGAGAGATTCTCTTATGGATGCCATCATTGATCTCGATAGAGTGAGTGCGCCTTTGCGCTCGCTCACCGTGCCCGAGAGCCTGCATATTGAGCTGACTGGCAAAACGAACCGTGGCAAGAAGCTCGCTCTGCCATATAGCCGCTATAGCGAAGTGTTGACAGAGGCGGAAACAGTGGGTGTGCTGCAAATAGACCTCGAAGATGAACAGCTGAGCTATCCTCATCTGATCGAAGCGGTGGAAGAAGCATATGGGCGCGGCATGACAGTCGCATTACATAGCAAAGGTACGCTACTAGATATTCGCATGGTTGAAAAGCTAGTGAAAGCTGGCCTTGATCGCTTGCAAGTATTTTTATATAGCATTGATGACTTTGACAGCCGCAACAAGGCCGCCATTGGCGCAATGAGCCTTGCGGGGCATGTGAAGCTCCCATTTGGCATCAATTGGGTGCTGCGGCAGGATAATCTAGAGGATTTTCCAACACTCATCACAGCAGCCTGCTCTTTTGGTGCAGATAATGTGACGCTGCTTCGCTATCAGCCCTGCTCAGGCGAAGCTTATGCCGATGTTGCGCTCTCGGGTAGCCGTCTGCTCAAGCTTGCGGAGCTTATCAAGAGCACAAAGCGCATTACAATAAGGCTCGACAGCGCCTTCTCAATGCTTGCAAACTATATCAATAAACAAGCAGAGCCGACAATCCTTAGCGGCTGCGGCGCTGGCAGGCGCTTTGTCACAATGGATGCAAGTGGTAATTTCTGCCCCTGCAGGCATATGCGCTTTACCAGTGATGGCGGCACGCTTATGGACTATTGGCTAAATTCGCCACAGCTGGCTGATTTCCGCGCTATAGAAGAGCATATCGGCACAGACTGCCGCGAGTGTAAATATATGCCAAGCTGCCGCGGCTGCCGCGCTATCACTACATATTTGACACGCTTTGAAGATGGGGAGAAGGATTGTATATTTGCGAAAGGATTATAAAAAACAGTTGGAAAACTTATTGATTTATATCGCAATAAAAGGTAGAAGATTATACGGGGCGGATGACAGCGTTAGGCCGCTTCACCCTAGTATAATAACATATTCTGAATGAATCTCAAGAGGAAATGATGTTTCTCGAAAAGAATTTGAAGGCTATTGCCAAACGCTATCCGCATTATGTACCGCAGATACGCGATGCCGCTATCACGGGGCGCTATGGTCTTGTGCCCACTTCTAATAGAGAAGCACCAAACCTCATGGATAAGCGGCAGAACGTGATTTACTATAATAATGTTGATCCGCTCTATGCTATCAAGACTGAGCTTGATAAGCGCGATTTTCAAGCGCCATATATATCGATGTATATCGGCTTTGGGCTGGGCTATGATGCCTTTATCTATCAAAAGACTTTTGGCACACAGGCGCAGATATTCATCTTCTTTGAGAGTGATTGGGAAGTTTTGAAGCTCACACTTACCAATTTTGACTATTCCGCCATCCTCGGCTCTGAGGGCTGTTGCCTCTGCCTTGGCACAGATATGTCGTATTTTTACACCTATCTATACACTGCACTCACTATGGGGCAAGCAACACAGCACCTCAAGGCTATCAATATGATAGAGGCTGGCTCAGTGTATACCACCAATAATGCACATTATGCAAAGTGCCTTGATATCCTGCGTCAGGCCAGCGTTGGAGCACTCAGCCTATACGGAAATGCGCCTGATGACTCGCTCTGGGGTATACATAACACCTTCATTAATATTGATGAGATTATCAACCATCCTGGCATAAAAGATCTCAAAGACGCCTTCAAAAATAAGCCTGGGGTGGTGGTATCCACTGGTCCATCGCTTATGAAAAATATACACTTGCTAGAAGAAATCAAAGGCAAGGCTGTGATATCCGCACCAGATGCCTCTATGAAGGTGCTGCGAAAGCACGGGCTAAAAGCTCATTTCATCACCTGTCTAGAGCGTCCAGAGCTGCCAGCGGAGCATTTTCGCGGGCTTGCCGACGAAGATTTTACCGATACTTACTTTGCCGCTTGCCCTGTGGTGCACGAAGAGACCTACAAGGCGAATAAAAGCGAGCGGGTGGTAGTCTACCGCGATTTTGCAACATTCAAATGGATAGGAATAGATCGTGGGCAGCTCAATATCGGCCCATCAGCAGGGAATATGGCCTACAAAATCCTTGAATATATGGGCTGCAACCCCATTATACTAATCGGGCAAGACCTTGCCTATGAAGGCGAGCTAACCCACGCTGAGGGAATGACTTTTGGCACTAAGCAGGAAAGCCAAGCTGTGCACGGCGTGCTTGATGTGCCAGGCAACTACGTGCCTATGATTCGCACAACGCGCATCTGGGATATGTTTCGCCGCTATTACGAAAAAGACGTTATGGAATATAAAGGCAAAGTGATCAATGCCACCGAAGGCGGCGCGAGGATACTTGGCACAGAGGTGATGAGCTTTCGCGAGGCTATAGATAAGCATATCAAGAAGCCGCTAGATGTCCTTGGCACTATACGCAAGCGCCTGAAAGTGCCCACAGAGGAGCAGAGACAGAAGGATCGCATGGTATTCATCAAAAAAGTGGAAGAAGCGCTCTGCTACACACAGCATATTAAAGAGGAATTCACTGCTGGCGCTGATAAATCGAATGAGCTATTTAACCAATACCTGCCACAGCTCGACGAGCTGGAAGCCTCTGGCGAGATTCGCAAGACATTCAACGACTGCTATAGCACGCTCAATCAATACAATAGCGTGATGGGTGAGCCTCAATTTTATTTGATATATATGCATTATTTGCAATCGTATGTGATCAAAAGCCGCAATGATATTAATGGTATCATTTCTGGACCAAGGGATACAAAAAATATACTTGTGCAAATGCTTCATATGCACTATGAATTTTTCATTGCCACTAATAAGCTAGTGGAAGTGATGGAGCAAGAACTATTGGCGCTAGATGCGCATTTGAAAAAATAGCAGGAAATTCCTTAAAGCCCCTAGAAGGGGTTTGGGGTTTGCGCGTATGTGTAAATTGCGTGCCACACGATGTGGCACATCTGATAAAGGAGTTTATAATATGGCTGGGCATAGTAAATGGGCAAACATTCAGCATAGAAAGGGTGCTCAAGATGCAAAAAAAGGTAAAGTATTCACAAAAATCGCTAAAGAGCTGACAGTAGCAGCGAAGCTTGGCGGCGGCGACCCTTCGGGCAACTCTCGCCTGCGTTTGGCAATGGATAAGGCAAGAGCTGCCAATATGCCGCGCGATAACGTTGACAGAGCTATCAAAAAAGGTACTGGCGAAGGCAATGACGCCATATACGAAGATATCACATATGAGGCTTACGGCCCAGGCGGGGTCGGCCTGTTGGTGCGAGTGTTGACAGATAATCGCAATCGCTCAATCACAGACGTGCGCACAGTGATCACTAAGCGCGGCTGCGCAATGGCCGAAGCAGGCAGCGTTAGCTGGCAATTTGATATGAAAGGCATTATAGAAGCGCCCCTGAGCGCAGGCGAAGACGAAGTGATGATGATTGCCCTAGATGCAGGCGCAGAAGATGTCGCTGTGGACGAGGATATCATCACTATCATCACTGCCCCAACTGACTATGAGAAAGTGAAGAAAGCGCTGGAAGACGGAAACATAGCAATAAGCTTCGCCGAAGTGACCATGAAGCCGCAAAACACTATCAAACTTGAGTCAGCAGATGCAAAGAAGCTGATAACCATAGTAGATCTGCTGGAAGACCTTGACGACGTGCAGGAAGTGTTCGGCAATTATGAGATCGATGATGCAGACTTGGAAGGGATGTAGGGCATGGTTAAAGGTGGTGTGCAAGAACGAGAACCAGCACCAAGGCCGCAAGGGCCTTATGTGGTTTTACAAATGGTATTGAAAAAAGAATTTTTGGGCTCAGGCTCTGCAAATTTAACAGAGCTTGAGGATACTATCAATGCTCAGGCTGCGAAAGGCTATCGCCTGCATACTATAACCACGGCAAATTTTGATGGTCAATATAGCAAAATACAGGCGACTATGGTTTTTGAAAAATTATAGAGATATTCTGTCATTAGACTTGTCACGAAACCAGGCCTCGAATGCCAAGACCCATTCGCTTCGCTCAGGTGACAGCACACGTCATTGCGGCCTTAAGCCGCAATCCAGAATAAATCCAGTGTGGAGACGTTACCAATTAAGAACGATTTCACTTGCGTATTCCCCATTGGATTAATCCTAGA
>JAITWL010000245.1 GCA_031285285.1 Deferribacteraceae bacterium
GATCCTGCCACTGGCGAGGTGCAAGATTTTGCTTCGCGCCAGCTAAATATTATGATCTTTTCTTTTGCTGCATTTATTTTTCTATCGTTTTTTAATTATAGGATTTTTGTGAAATATGCGCCTGTTATCTATGTTGCTGGCTGCGTATTGCTGCTTATAGTGCTTCTCAAAGGTCAAGTGGGCATGGGTGCTCAGCGCTGGATAGCTATTGGCCCTCTGCCTGCAATCCAGCCTTCGGAGATGTTCAAGTGGGCTTGGGTGGTGATAGTGGCGTGGATATTCTCTGATTTGCAATCATCCAGCATGGGTATCAAGAAGCTGGTGATAAAGTTTGTTTGGGTCATCCCGCCATTTTTGCTAGTATTTAAGCAGCCAGATTTGGGCACAGCACTCACATATATTGCAGTGTGGGGTATGGTGGTCTGCTTCTTAGGGGTCAAGCGCGTGATCGTGGTGCTGGCAATAATCGCGGCGATTGTTATGATCCCGATTATGTGGAATTCGCTAGCGCCTTATCAGCAAAATAGGGTGCTGACATTTATAGAGCCAGAGCGTGACCCAGGCGGCGCAGGCTATCAGGCGCGGCAATCGCGCATTGCTATAGGCTCAGGCGGGCTAGTGGGCAAGGGCTATCTCAATGGCACTCAGAGCCATCTAAAATTCATGCCAGAGCGGCATACTGACTTTATCTTTGCGGTGATCAATGAGGAATTTGGCTTCCTCGGCGGCGGCATTATTATAGCAATCTTTTTTATATTGATCATGAAAATCGTCTATCTGGGGGTATATGTGCGCAATCCGCACGGCAAAATTGTCTGCATAGGCGCAGCTAGCCTAATACTCTTCCAATTTTATGTGAATATAAGCATGACTATGGGCATAGCGCCTGTGGTGGGCGTGCCGCTGCCCTTCATCAGCTATGGCGGATCGTCGCTATTGACATTCGTATCGCTATTGGGGCTGGTGAATTCGGTGTATATTAGGCGTAATGAGGACGAGGATTAGGCGAAATGTTCAATGATGACAAAAAAATTGCAAGTGATAATACTGTCAAAAATTCATTAGCCAATTTTGAAGTAACTGTTGATGGCTTAGACAAAATAATCATGTTATTTTTCCCATCTATGCGAAATGCTTTTGTGGAGCGGTATAGAGCGCAAACAATTGCAAACATAGGTATTGAAGCAGTTCGACTTGCAAATGACTCATCAATAACCCTAAACGCAATCCCACCAAAAGCTGCATTGCCTTTGATTGAAGAAATGTCCCTAGAACATGAACAGCCTATGTATGAAGTATGGGCAAAATTATTGGTCGCTAGTGCTAGTAACTTTGATCCAATACAGCAACAATATGCACATATACTATCAAATATTAATAGCAAGCAAGCTAACTTGCTAAAAATAGTGTATAATAAACAAAATTCTGTTAAATTGGAAGAAATGTATGATGAATATGTTAGTAAACGGCTGTATATAAAGCAATATAATGATATGCATCAATTTGATACTCTTTTCACACATATATCGCAAATCCCAAGTTTTAGTTTTCCTCATTCAATTGAAGGAGAGGCAAAACTCTGTCATCAAAATAGATTTTTTGATGAAGAGGTTTCTGTTATGGTGCTATCTGGTGACCAAGAAAATATGTTGTTGAGTTTAACAAAATTAGGGCTTATCAAATATGATATTTGTGAACTTATTTGGGAAGACCCCCGTATTACAAAATATGGCATGTTGTTAACTAACTTTGGCTATAGTTTTATAAAATGCTTAGAAACAATGAAATGATTGACATGATATGTGATATATCATATATTTATTTAGGATAGTAGATGGCAAAATATCAAGTAATCTTTTTTAAAGAAGATAATGGAAGTGTTCCTGCTAAAGATTTTATTAATTCGCTTGATACCAAAATGGTAGCTAAGATTTACCGCTTAATTGCAATGATAACTGAGAATGGTCCAGAATTGCGTGAGCCTTATTCAAAGCACCTTAAAGATGGTATTTTTGAGTTACGTGCTCAGATTGGTTCAGATATTTCACGAGTTTTATACTTTTTCTTTATGGGGCAACGTGTAGTCATAACAAATGGCTTTACCAAGAAAACGCAGAAGACGCCAGAAGCAGAGATTGAAAAAGCCAGAAACTACAGAAGAGAATGGGAGGCAAAATGGACGAAACATTTGAAAAAGCACTCGCAGAACAAATGAAAAACCCTGCTTTTAAAGCAGAGTATGAAGCATTAGAACCCGAGTTTGCTATTATTCAAGCTATGATAGATGCACGGAAGGATACTGGCATGACACAGAAAGAGTTGGCCATTGCTACAGGGATTACCCAAGCAGACATTAGCAAGCTTGAGAATGGCAATGCTAACCCATCTTTGAGAACAATGCGAAGGCTAGCTGCTGGCATGGGAATGAGGTTAAAGATAGAATTCACAAAGGTTTAAAAAATAGTGATGATTAAGTGGCTATATATCACGATCTGCGCTTTATTTTCATTAAGCAATGCTTTTGCAAATAGTGCATGGCCAGAACCTGAGGGAGCAGAATGGCTTCTTATCACTACAATAGCCCCAACAGTCACCATAGGAGGCGCCATTTATTGGACTGGATACGCAAGTGGCTATGCTGGATATACTATTGGGGGCTGGATTACAGATGTTAGATACGACGAATGTTTAGAAACAATAAAAATATCTCCTGTCACTGCTTTTGCTGTAGATAATTTTGCTGAGATGCAGCAAGAGCGCTTCTATGAGGATAAGCCTTTTATTGATGCTTTTGCTGAGCTGACAGGTCTATCAAGCATGCATATAGTAGCGTTGCTTGCAGAAACACAAGATGATGCATCCAAAGCAAAATTTACAAGTGCTATCGTGCAAGAGATAAGCAAACAAATCATGGCTAGTGACAGGAACGATAGTGAAAAAATAGCCGCGATTGATCAACTCTTGATCATTGATTGGGCAATCGAAAACGCCATTGAAGATAATAACACAGACAAACTGTTAGCTATAATAGACTGCTCTTTTGAGGGACTGGAGGTGGAAATCAAAGACTCTGAGGATTATCTAACTGCCCCAGAGTATTATAACTTTTGGCCATTAAAAAGGAAAAAAACGGATTTAACACTTGAAAATGGTATGGTCAGCAGGCGCTTGGGAATAGATAATGAATACTATAGGAATGGAGTGTTAAAACAGAAAACGTACTATGACGATGAGAGCACAGTGAATGGTTGGGGTCGCATTATATACATTAAAGAATACTGGGAAAATGGAAAGCCACAGGAGGATAGAGCATACTACATTGATGGGAGAACTATTTTCATTAAAAAATATAATGAAGATGGCAGCCTAATATACACAAGAACTTATGGTGAATTCGCTATAAGGAATTGCACAAATGGGGTACTGGGATTAGACTATAATGAGGAATACTGCGAGGAAAGGCCGAAACATTAATTCAGAAATGGAATATACCCCAACACATATAATGGTATATCATATAGATTATCTGTTTTTTTATAATCTGCGAGTGAAACACGTATTATATTTTTTCAATATATAAAATGTAATTTTATATTAATAATTCAGTATATTTTCTGTCATAAATATAGAAATTAGGTTATTTACATATGTTTTAAGAAAGAGTATTGTCTTTACATGCAAGAAGTTACCACAGACGGTTTAATATACAGGCTGCTGCGCTATTCCGACCGCTCCGCTGTCGCCCTAGCTTTTTCGCCAGATTATGGCAAGCTCAAGCTCTTTGTGCCTAAGGCGTTCTCATCTAAGGGGGGCTTTATGACCTTTGTGCCAGGCAGCATCAGCTTTCATAAGAAGGCAAGCTCCGATCTGCACAAGTTTGTGGCGTTTAGCCATAGCGCTGACTATTATTTTTACACACAGACGCCCGAGATCATGATGCGTATGCATTTGATTTATGATCTTTATGAGCAGCTATTCCATGTGGAGGAGCGATGCAAGGTGCTCTGGCAGCTTTCGCTAAAATTCACTGAAGATAATTACCGCGAACTTGGCCTCTATACGATATATCGGCTTTTGAGGGAGGCTGGCGTGATGTTTGAGCCTCAATGCAATTGTAACATAACCACAGGTGACTATAAGCTTATCGATGGCCAATTATTCTGCGCAAGCTGCTTGCCAGAATTAAGCATGCGGCCTGCATTTGGCGCGAAAGCAATCCCCACCACAGCTGAAACAGTGACCCTCTTACAAAATTTTGGCGATAATAGCCGTTTTCGGGGTATGAGCTTCACTGATGAACAGGAAAAAACACTGCTGACGATATTTAGCAGCCATCTAGATCATGTATTGGGCAAGCAAGGTGCACTGAAAAGTTTGAAGGTATTTATGACAATGTAGCAAACACGCGCCAGAATTAAGCTTCTAGATTGCCACGTAGGGGCGACCGACTTGGTCGCCCGTTGCGGGCATTGCCCGCAATAATTCCCCCACTGGACTAATGCGGGAGAGCGTGGTCGCTCTCCCCTACGAGTGCTTGCACGTTTTTTGGAAGTGCCTACGCTTTTCGCTATTTATTTCTTCCTACGCGCATTCGCGATCAGCGGAATAGAATGCAGCTTGATGAAGCCTGTGGCCATTGTCTGATCGTAGGCGCCTTGGTCATCTTCCATAGAGGCCACTTTGAAATCGTAGAGTGAGTAAGCTGATTCGCGGCCTAGCATAGTGATATTGCCTTTGTAAAGCTCTATGCGCACTTTGCCTGTCACATATTTTTGAGACTCTTTCAGCAGTGCCATCATGCAATCCATCTCCGAAGAATACCAGTAGCCATTGTATGCCAGAGTTGCGAAGCGCGGCATCAGCGTCTCTTTAAGATTCATCACGCCGCCTTCCAGCGTGAGGCCTTCCAGATCACGGTGAGCGGCTATCAGTATCGCTCCGCCTGGTGTCTCATAGACTCCGCGCGACTTCATCCCCACATAGCGGCTTTCCACCATATCTACGCGGCCGACGCCATGCTTGCCGCCTATTTCATTAAGCTTTGCGAGCATGTTATATGGCGAAAGCGCCTCACCATTCAGTTTTACAGCGATGCCTTTATCAAATTCTAGCTCTATCTGCTCAGCCTTATCTGGCGCATCTTTTGGGCTGGTAGAATATTCAAACATATCCACAGGTGGCGTCATTGCTGGATCTTCTAGTATGCCAGCTTCAAAGCTGATATGCAGGGCATTTTCATCAGACGACCAAGGCTTAGAGGCTGTGGCTTTCACAGGGATGCCATGTTCTTTTGCGAAGGCCATAGCTTCTGCGCGGCCTTTGATAGTGTTAAAAAATTCTGGCATCCTCCAAGGCAAAATCACTTTCAGGCTAGGATCGAGCGAAGCGGCTGATAATTCGAAACGCACTTGATCGTTGCCCTTGCCTGTTGCGCCATGAGCAAGGAATTTTGCCCCTGTCTTATGCGCAATATCCACCATACCTTTGGTGATCACAGGGCGAGCAAGCGAAGTGCCCAGCATATAGCGGCCTTCATAAAGTGCATTGAATTGGATTGATGGGAAAACGTAGTCGCGGACGAATTCTTCCCGCAGGTCGACAAGGTGAAACTCTTTAGCGCCTGATGCCATAGCTTTCGGCTCGATAACAGACATATCTTCATGCTGGCCAAGGTTTGCTGAATATGCGATGATATCATAGCCTTGCAGATCAAGCCATTTCAAAATCACAGATGTATCAAGCCCGCCAGAATATGCAAGGACAACTTTCTCACGTTTAGACATTTTATTACGCTCCTAAATGGTAAATTTTCTTAATCTATATATAATTTTTCAGCCATTCATACAAGTATTTATTTCTTAAGTTTAGACACATGTTAGCATTTCATAAGTGATGTTTACAGTTCTGATTGGCCTTTGTCGTAAAATATGATATAATATGCGCAATAAAAGGAGCTCGCATATGTTTATCGGTGCACGCACACATGATTACGGCAAGCACGCAATAGAGGCACTGCCAGTATTGCTACAGCGCGAAGGCTTTGCTGCTGCACAGCTGGTGCTGCCAAAGGCTTTTGCGTCTATTGAATCCTATGCGGATGTCAGCATAGATGCGTTAGAGTCGATAAAGCGGCATTTTGCCCAGGCTGGCATAAAGATACATATTCTT
>JAITWL010000254.1 GCA_031285285.1 Deferribacteraceae bacterium
TGGCTTTACTTATGATTTAAAAGACGACTATCTCAAGCTTGGCTACTCTAAAGAAGAGGCAGCCGAATTTGATAGCCTGCTGACTATTAGCGCTATCTGCTCTGCTGTGGAGAAAGCAGGCCACACCATAGAGCGCATAGGCAATGTGGATGTACTTTATCAGAAGCTGTTGGGAGACAATAGCGCAATAATTAATGAACGCTGGGATTTTGTTTTCAATATCTGTGAAGGCTTGCGCGGCTCAGGCCGTGAATCGCTTGTGCCAGCGCTCCTAGACAGCTATCAAATCCCCTATACATTTAGTGATCCACTTACTCACGCTATCACGCTCAATAAGGCTGTCACAAAGCGGCTCTTGAAGAGCGAGGGCATAGCCACAACGGATTTTGTGCTGATTAGCTCGCTAACTGAGCTTGATAGTATGAATCTAAGCTATCCTTGTTTTGTGAAGCCTGTTAGCGAAGGTACAGGCAAGGGTATCACGCCAAAATCAAAGGTGCATAATAAGGCTGAGCTAGCAGCACAAGTGACAGAGCGCTTAAAGCAATTTAAGCAGCCTGTGCTAGTGGAGCCCTTCCTCACTGGCCGTGAGGTGACAGTTGGTGTGCTTGGCACAGGCGCAAATGCCTTCTGCCTAGGGGTAATGAATGTTGGCTTCACAGATAAAGCCGATTCTGATATCCACTCATATTATAATAAGGAAAACTGTGAATTTGCGGCCGTTTATACGCCTGCAAAAGATGAATTTGCCGCCAAATGCGCTGATTTAGCCCTACGCGCTCATCGCCTGCTTGATATCAAAGATGCTTGCCGTGTGGATATACGAGCTGATGAACATGGCGAGCCACAGATTATGGAGATCAATTCCCTGCCTGGCCTGATGCCTGGGCGCTCAGACCTGATCTTGTTGGCAGAAATGTTTGACTATAGCTATCAGCAGGTGATCGAGGCGATAATTAAATCAGCTGTGGAGCGTCAATTGACCACATAATTGGTCAATATTCAATCATATCATATTGTTGCGTTCCTCGGCTGTTTTCTATCTCTATCAGCACTATGCTGCCCTCACCGCAGGCTATCTCCACGCCAGCTTTGCTTTTGTTGATTATCTCGCCTGGTTTGCCGTATATACCGCTCCATTTTTCGCAGCTAGCCCGCCAAACCTTTATCTGCTCTCCATTATGCAAAAAGTATGCCCCAAAAAATGGGCGGCTGTAAGCTCTTATGTGGTTATATACACTTAATGCGTTTAAATTAAAATCTAGTAAGCCCTGCTTTGTGCGTTTGCGCTGCACATGGAAGGCGCTAAGCTCAGCTTGCGGCGTTGGACTTGGCATTGCAGCCATAGAGGTCATAGCGGCTATCCAGATGGCGGCTATTTTGCTGGCTTTTGCAATAAAATCCTCTGGCCAGTCGTTATGCTCAATGCGGATAGCTTCTTGATATAGGATATCGCCGCTATCAATGCCTGTCTGCTCATCTTTATAGAGTGTGAGGCCAGAAATTGCAGCACCTTTGATGAATTGCTCGCTAATCGCGCCATAGCCGCGGTATGATGGCAGCAACGATGGATGTATGTGATACACAGGGCAGGCTGGGCGCGTATAATGGAAGAAATCCTTAGTCCAATCCATGCAAAACACTAGGCTATCCGCTGCAAGCTCAATTCGCTCAGGGTCGAATGCACGCTCATTGATATAGCGTTGCGGATAGCCAGCACGTAGATAGCCCTTATCAGCAGTGCGCTTGGTGGCGTTAGCTGCATAAGTGTAGGCTATATATGGCTGCTTGATAGCCTCCAATGCGGCGATGAGGCTCGCGCCAATATAGCCTTGGGTGAAGATAATCGGGCTAGCTATTATGCTATCCCTGCTTTCAGCAGATCATGTAGATGTATAATGCCTATAGGCCTATAATCTGCATCCACAGAAAATATTGATGTGATCGAATGCTCTTCCATCATTTTCAAGGCTTCCACGGCGAGCGCTTCTGGCTTGATAGTCTTGGGGTTCTTACTCATCAAATCCGCCACTGATAGCGCCATCACATTGGTATGCTTCTCCATAGCGCGGCGCAGGTCGCCATCAGTCACTATGCCGCAGAGCTTGCCTGCCTCATCTATCACAGCCGTGCAGCCAAATTTCTTATCGCTGATAGTATATAACAGGTCTTTTATAGCTGTACCAAGCGTCACCACAGGCAGCTCTCCTTGAGTGTGCCAGATTCCTGATACCCTGAGCAGCAGTCGCTTACCTAGCGAACCAGAAGGGTGCACTAGTGCAAAATCTTCGGCCTTGAAACCGCGCTCATGCACTAAAGCCACAGCTAGGGCATCGCCAAGCGCCAGCGCAACAGTGGTGCTGGTGGTGGGTGCAAGATTCATCGGGCAGGCTTCTTGCTGGATGGAGGCATCAAGCACGGCATCGCCCTTTTCGCCCAGTGTAGACTTGACATTACCCGTGATGCTGATAAGCGGCAGCCCTAGACGCTTGATGATAGGCAAGATCATCTTGATCTCGTCTGTCTCGCCGCTGAAAGATAGCGCAACTACCACATCTCCGCGCACGAGCATGCCCAAGTCGCCATGTACACCTTCTGCTGGGTGCATGAAGAATGATGGGGTGCCAGTGCTGGCAAGCGTTGCGGCAATCTTAGCGCCGATATGACCAGATTTGCCCATGCCTGTGATTACCACACGACCTTTGCAGGCCATGATCAGCTGCACAGCCTTCACAAAGCCGTCACCAAGGAGCGACATAGTGCGCTCAAGCCCTTCTTTTTCGATACGGAGGGCTGCAAGGCCATTATTAAGGATTGTATTATCGTCTATTTTCATTTAGTTAGCTCCCATAAATTTTAGCTAAATATATGGCATAAAGGAATAGAAGACAAGCGGAATTTCTCAAATGCCAACGATTGCGGAGCTTTAGCTTGTAATATCAATAAACTAAGGGTAAAATCATCTTTGAATGGAGGTCAAACTATGAAAAATCTTATTATAAGCCTTATTGTCTGCGTTTTGCTAGCACCAGCGGCGCTTGCTGGCGATTATGATGGGCGTGCGCTTATGTTCACTATCTCTGGCGGTGGTTTTATGCCAACGAGCGATTTTGATGATATTGATGGCGAGCTAGGCAGCGCATATGGAGCAGAAGCGCAATATTTTTTCAATGATAACATAGGCATCGGGCTATATTTCACCCAAGCAGTATATTCCACAGATAATATTACCATCGCTGGCGATGAATATGCCCATGAGATAGATTCTTCACATATGGGGGTATCGCTGATCCTGCGCCTGCCTATGGAGAATGTAGATATCTACGGCCTTGCTGGCGTGGGCGTGGCTGATAGCACCTATGAGCTGATACAAGAGCAGAATGATATCGAATATGTTGAGCGGCAGACAGATTATAGCATGGCCTACAGATTTGAGGCTGGCGCGCGTTACTATGTCTGGAATGCCCTCAGTATAGGGCTGAATGCTGGCTATCTGATGAGCGAAATGGATGTGAAGCACGATAGAGGAGCTGTGTTTGAAAACGCCACCGAAAAGCTAGGCGGCTTTTTCTTTGGCATGACAGCAGCTGTGGCGCTTTGAAATATATAAAGCTTGCTGATTTCGCCATTGCTGCAGCTGCTATTGCAGTAGCTATATATATGATAGCAGGTGCGAGCTATGCGGATGGCTATAAAAAGCTAACATTAATAAATGAAGATGAGAAGATCCCTATAGAATGGGGTGATCAGCGCTTTAGCATCTATGAAATGACTGGCAAGAAGATGATTCTCGAGGTGGCTGACAGCAAAGCGCGGGTGATAAGCTCCGATTGCCCTGATCAAGTCTGCGTAAATTCAGGCTGGATAAGCGAATGCGGGCATATAGCGGCCTGCTTACCTAATGGGGTGATGCTAATGGTGGAATGTAGTGATAATTTTAAGATCACAGAATAACTGCGCCCACAGGATGTGGGCAAGATATCGGCAGACTGAATGCAGCTCTGCTGCCGATGGAGCGAAAAATTATGGTGGAATGTAGTGATAACTTTAAGATCACAGAATAGGATTGTAACAGTTGGCCTATTTGGCGCGGTGAGCGTGGTGCTTGGGGTGCTCGAAAATTTCATTCCGCTGCCTATTCCTGGTGTGCGGCTGGGGCTAGCTAATCTAGGTGTGATGATGATGCTCTATATTGCTGGTATCGCGCCTGCGGCTGGGGTGATGCTCCTAAAGATCTGCCTTGTGTCGCTATTATCTGGCAATCTATTCTTTCGGCTCTCGCTGAGTGCGCCTGCTGGGCTGATGGCTCTTCTTGGCATGTGCCTATTATTTAAGTATCTCTCGCGCTATGTCTCAGCTATCGGCCTAGGCATAGCAGGCGCAGCGCTCCATATGTTGAGCCAGCTCTATGTGATCAATATTTTTTATATCAAAGGCATATTCTATAGTGGCATTGTGGGCTGGTTTCTGCTGGCGGCCACGGCTACAGGCGTACTGACAGGCATTGTGACGGCAGTGACAGTCACGCGATTAAAGTCTTTGCAGGTTTCATAAAAATACTATAGCCTGAGCTGCCTTTTACGGATTTATGTGGTCGATAATTATTTCCTTTACTATTTTCCATTATTGATTATGATGATTCTATGTCGTATTTAGCTTTAGCAAGAAAATATCGCCCACAGACATTTGATGAGCTTATAGGTCAAGATTTTGTCAATACTTCGCTGAAAAATGCCATGGAGCTTGGTCGCGTGTCGCACGCCTATCTCTTCACTGGCGCGCGCGGAGTTGGCAAGACTAGTGCTGCGCGCATCATGGCAAAGGCTTTGAACTGCCTCAATCCTGTGAATAACAATCCCTGCAACGTTTGTGAAAATTGCCTTGAGATCACAGGTGGCACAGCTATAGATGTCACAGAAATAGATGGCGCATCGAACCGCGGAGTGGATGAGATTCGCCAGCTGCGCGAGGCTGTGAAATTTATCCCTGTGAAGTGTAAATACAAGGTATATATAGTGGATGAAGTCCATATGCTCACAGATGCCGCATCTAATGCGCTTCTCAAGACTCTTGAAGAGCCTCCTAGCTATGTGGTATTCATCTTCGCTACCACAGATGCTCATAAGATAATGCCAACTATACTTTCGCGCTGCCAGCGCTATGATTTTCGCAAGATTCCTTTTGATGATATGAAGACAGCTCTATCGGCCATCTTCACCCAAGAAAAGGTGAAATTTGATGATAATGCGCTGAGCCTCATCATCCGCCAATCCGAAGGCTGCATGCGTGATGCGCTCTCATTCTCAGATCAGATTATTTCCTATGCCAATGGCTCTGTACTATATGACACAGTGGCTCAGATGCTTGGCGTATCAGAAGATCCAGTGGTTGGCCAGCTATATGCTGCTATATTAAAAGAAGAGCGGCAAAATCTTGATGAGCTAATAAGCAAGCTGGTGGACACAGGCGTATCGCTGCTATATGCCACAGAGAAGATGCTTACACATACGCGAAACCTACTCTTGCTCTCTGCTGGTGGAGAAAGCCTCAAGAAAGAGCTTACAGCCGAAGAGGCAAGCTATTATGCATCCATCAAAGATGCAGCAACAGAGCCACGGCTATTTGCACTATTTCAGCTGCTGCAGAAGCTTCATAATGAAGTGAAATATTCATCTTTTGCACGATATACATTTGAATTTGGTCTTTTCAAGGCGGCTTCGCTTTCAACTATAATACCACTACCGCTTAGTGGTATGTTGCAGGCTGCAACACCTACGCCTAATGTGATGGCAGCGCAGATGAATACACTCGCCCAGCCAGCTGTAGGGGTGGGGTCTGCCCGTCCGATTAATACAGCAACCACAACAAATGTGCAGCTATCAGATAGCGAAAAACGATGGAATGCTCTATTGAAGGAGTTAGCTAGCTCGTCGCCAGCCTTAGCGCCTTTACTGGCGCATGGTACACTTGCTGATTTTTCGAAAGAGCATATATCAATAGTGTTTCCCAAAGAGCGGCTTTTTCAGTATAATCAATCAAGCCGCCCAGAGCGAAAAGCAGCACTGGAGACTTTTCTGCGTGAGAAGCTAGATAGCCCAGAGCTGGTGCTGGAGCTAAGCATACTAGACGAAAAAAAAAAGCCTCTGATCGATAAAAAAGAGGAACTAGAGAGCCAATACGAGCAGCAGCTCAAAGCAGAAGTGGCTGCGCTGCCTGCGATGGCACAGCTATTGGAGCTGTTTGAAGCTGATATGAAGGATGTGCGCGTGGTGAAGAATGCGAATGCGATGGAAGCAAGCGAAGGCGATGAGGAGTAATTCCAATTCTAAATTAAAGTTTCCATAATTCCGTCATTAGACTTGTCATGAAACGAAAGTTGCGTCATTAGACTTGTCACGAAACAAGCCGCAACAAGTCCCCTTCTTGTAGAAGGGGTGTCAGGCAAAGCCTGACGGGGTAGTGATCCACAGCTTTTAGCCATTGGTAATAGCTATGCAT
>JAITWL010000289.1 GCA_031285285.1 Deferribacteraceae bacterium
AGCTTGGCAATCCACCCCTTCCGCCGAAGGGGACTTTTTGGCAATGACGTTTTTGTTTCGTGACAACTCTAATGACGGAATTATGGAAACTTTAATTTAGAATTGGAATTACAATATAAATCCGTAGCCATAATTAACGCGACAAGCTGTAATACCCCTTCCGCCGAAGGGGACTTTTGCCTTACTTTGTTTCGTGACAAGTCTACTGACGAAGAATAAAGGCATATTTTATTAGGAATTGGAATTACCTAGCCTGATTTTATTTTCTGTGCCATTCATGATTCGCTGCACATTTGAGCGATGTTTAAATATCACAACGAAGGCTATCAGCCATGTGAATATGACTAATCCCAGCCAGCTAGACATCATTGCTGTCACAGCTATGCCTAGCGCTATAGCTGCACAGATTGAGCCTGCGGAGATCATCCGCGATATGAGTGTCACAATTATAAACACGGCAAGGCCTATTAGTATAGGCACTGGTGCAAGCGCCAGAAAAACGCCAAGCCCCGTGGCCACGCCCTTTCCGCCTGTGAACCTCAAATATATGGGATACATATGCCCCACAAGCACTGCCAATGCGCATATCAGCAGAAAATTTGCATTTAAAATCCATAAGCTAAATTCTATTGGTAGATTAATTGATATCAAAAATAGTGGAATAAAGCCCTTGAGCGCATCCAGGATCATCACTGTGAAAAATGCCCAGCGCCCTAGCGCACGCCCAGCATTAGTCGCGCCAACATTGCCGCTGCCAATCGTGCGCACATCTATGCCCTTCAAAAGCTTCACCAGTATATAAGCCGTGGGCAGCGCCCCCACGAGATAGCATATTAACACAATAATAGCTGCAATTAACATAATCTACTATCCTCATTTACAAAAATACATTTGGCTATTTCGATCGCAACGTAATATACCTTCTTTTCTGGTAAAGTTCAACGTGATTATAGCTTCGCTTTTGCTGCTGCCGCATCTGCAGCTTCTCGGCCAAGTCTTAGCTCTTTATAGATGATGATGGCTGCATCTAGGCCAGGTGCTGCGAAGTGGTCTTTAGGGTCAGTCTTATAGATTTGCTCATATGTTCTGGCGGCATCGCGGGCTTGGCCGCGCTCATTCTGTATGCGTGCCTTGCCATATAGGCCAGCAGAGGCTAACGCTGTGTTGCTTTCGGCATTGAGGCTATTCACAAAGGCTTCGTTGCTTATCAAATCGGCTGCTGTGGCTATCTCCATGTAGCGGCGTATGCCTTCCACAAAGAGCTGTGGGTTATCTTCGCGAATCTGCATCGCCACATCCAGCACCTCTGTGCTATCTTCGGATAGATCCATAATCTTCACAGCCGCAGGCAGGCCGTAGCGGTCATCTTCCATAAACATAGTCTTATAATCTCGCAGAGCTGCTGCCATATCAGTCTCTTCGGTGCAATTAGCCTTCATAAATCGCAGCTCTTCGGCCAAAAGTGCATTTTTGGCGATGGCATTATCAATATCCGTGATGCATTCCTGCGGGCGGCCTGTGCTTTGGAATAGCTTTGCTCGCTCAGCATAGAGGTCGCCAGCGTAGGGCGATGTGTCATATGCAGGAAAGAAGCTATTGATAATCTGCACCAGCAGCTCATCATCCTTGGCTGCTGCGGCTTTGGCTGCATATTGGCTGAGCAAAAGATCCTTTTGGGGGAATTCTGGCAGCTCAGCCATACGTGGGAGCACGTCTTTTATCGCGCGGATCTCCGCCTGTGGGCTAGCTTCAAGCGATGTAAGCCCAAATATTGAATCATATAGCTGTTGATTCTGCGCCAGCAGGCTAGTATAGATTCTGTGCGCCTCTTTCGGCCTGCCAGACCAAGCCAAAAGCTTAGCCTTGATCACTTGCATATCGGGTGGCAGGTCGTTCTCATTCTCTAATAGCTGAGTAGCCAGCTGATAATCGCCAGTGAGCATGATTTCACGCACGCCATCATATAGGATAGGCTTGTAGTTTCGATTAGCCAGAAGGATCGCTTTAGCGCCTGCAATATCGCCATTCTTGAAAAGCATCTTCATCTTGAGATATTGCACTTCTTGCGATTTGGAGTCCACAGCAGATAGCTCCTGCTCGGCTTTTGGATAGTCCATCATATTATAATAGGCTGAGGCGCGGATAAGCCTTGCCTGCGGCGTATCTATGGCCGATACATTATCAAGAGCGCCCGCAAAATCACCATTTTGTATATTGATCTCTGCGCGTAGCTGCTTGCAATCGTTATTATTGCAGCCATCCAAGAGTTGCATAGCCTCGGTATTCTGCCCCTTGAGATAGTAAAGCTGAGCCAGCATAAAGCGCGCAGCTGCGGCCTGTGCGGGGTCGGTGCTGTTATTCATCGTGGCAACTATATCCTGTTCAGCATTTTCAGGATCGGTATATACCTTGGCTATGCCGCGATAAAAGCGCGCCTGAGTAGCCAAATCTTCTGGCTCAGTGACAGTCTCCAAAAGTGCTGTTGCACGTGCATAATCACCATTTTGAAAGGCTTGCAGGCCTTTATAATAATTGATATAGCTGCCATGAAGGTTGAAAGCATTGATAACATTATCATCCAGCTTGCCAAAATTCGTAGCCACATAATATTTCAGCAGGCTGAGCCTATCTTCCTCGCTGGGAACATTGGCTACGCGCCTTATGGCATCGCTATTGCGCCTCATGCCAAGATCGTTCTTTGCCAGCAGATAGTTGCGATCTTGCGGATTTTCCACCTTATCAATCTCTACGGCTGCACGCTTATAATCGCCAACATTTATGAAGGAATCGGCATTGATAAAGGCCATGCGGTCGCTCGAATAGGCCGCAAGCTTAGTGACAGCTGGATAGTTGCTCTTATTATACTCTGTGAGCGAACGCAGATCGTTAAAATCGGAATATTGGAAGACTAAATCAGGATTGGCCGCTAGAAGCGCAGAGACTTTGTCATAATCGCCTTTGCCCAAGTAGGCCAATACATATGTGGAAAACATATATGTGCTATAGGGGCGCTCCATATTGTCGCCAAGCTCGATGATGCCGTCTTGATCACCATTTTGCCAGAGTATCTCAGCATATCTGTCGCAGGCAGGCGCTTTGAAATGGTTACCTGTGGCGCAGGCGTTTTTCAATAGCTCCATGCCGCCTTCAGCCTGAGTATTCACCATTGATGCTGCATAGAGAAAGTCGACCTCTTCTCTATTCACAGGATCTTGAAAATCATTGATATAGTCAGGATAATCAAGCACTATGCTATCATAGCTGCCATTGATGAAGGTTTTCACGAAATAGTTGCGATAGGCTTTTTCGCCAACAAAAGCTGCAGCGATGGATGATAATGGCCTAAAGGCATAGATACCGCCTGGCTCTTCAGCATTGTATTGGTTGCTGCTATTCTCTGCCACGCCAAGTGTTTGCTTATCTACATAGTTGCGATACTCTGAGGGCACAGATATAGAGAGGTCTACATTCTTAAATGCAGGCGGAATAGTGAACTCAGCCTCTTCCTGCCCGCGAAATGAGAAATCAGGCACATCTACCTGTGCAAAAGCTTGCAAAGATAGGATTGTAAATAATATGAGTGCTAATCGTTTCATTATTGTATTATTGCATTGGGTATAAAACAGCCCTTGTTCTTGCTCCTTGCGCTATAATAGACTAAGTCTATATGCACAAAAGCATATTGTCAACGTTTAACTGACTCGCATGTTGTAGCATTCCATTTTTTCAGTTAATTCCAATTCTTGATAAAATATGCCTTTATCCTTCGTCATTGCGGGCTCGACCCGCAATCTAGGATTAATCCAATGGGGAATACCTCCACTGGATTTATTCTGGATTGCGGCTCAAGGCCGC
>JAITWL010000295.1 GCA_031285285.1 Deferribacteraceae bacterium
CAGTTTGTAAAATAAATGAAAAGCGACAGAACTAAGCCTGCGGGCTACGCAACTAAGCCTGCGGGCTATGCTGCGGTATTCACTAATAAAAAGCTAGTATTATTTCTGGTGCTTATCCCCTGCCTATTATTTGGCAGCGCACTGCCAATAGTGAAATCTGGCTATGATATTTTTATGATTGATTCCACTGCTGATAAGATGGTCTTTGCTGGATATCGCTTTGGCTCTGCGGGGCTTGTGATTCTTGCCTTTGCAGCCTTCGTGCAGCATAAGAATATCTTCAAGCTAGATCGTGGCGATATTTTACGTGTGCTCCTGCTGGGGCTCATCTACACCACGCTACACTATGGCTGCTTTTATTTGGGCGTAGCAAATACCACTGGCGTCAAAGGCTCTATTATCAATGCTACAAACATATTTATGGGTGTGATAATCTCACATTTCATCTATAAGAATGATCGTCTAAACACTCGCACGATCATTGGCTGTCTGATTGGCATTATAGGTGTATTTGCTGTCAATTTTGGTGGCGAGCTGGGCGGCTTTCGGCTTAATGGAGAGGGGCTGCTGCTATGCGCAATGTTTTTTGCAGCCTCTGGCTCTATATATGGAAAGAATGTCTCAGTGACGCTAGATTCCACCATAATGACAGGCTGGCAGCTCTGCGCAGGTGGCTTTCTTCTGTGGTTAATTGGCAAGCTCGCACATGGCAAGTTGCCTCATGTCACGCCCGAAGGCTTAGGCCTATTGGCTTACCTTATAGCTTTATCATCTGTGGCGATCTCACTAAATGCAGTCTTATTGAAATATAATCCAGTCAGTCGGATAATGGTATTTAGCTTCACTATACCAGTATTTGGCGTATTTTTTTCAGGTATTATCCTTGGTGAAAATATTTTTTTGCTCAAATATTTTGTAGCACTTGTCTTTGTCTGTGTGGGGATTTGGCTAGTGAATTCACGAAAATAATATATTTTATAGATTTTCAAGCTTTACAATCGCAAGCCCGCTCGCATCATAGTTATAGAAGAATCTATGCTCTGGGCTATATTGCCAGCTTGGCTTTTGATATTTCATCCACACTGGATTTTGGCATGCACCTTTTATATTGGGGTCATGCCACTTGATCTCGCCATCTAGTGTGACAGCATAGACTCCTGCTTCCCCAAGGGCGATCAGCATGTCAGCTTGCTTGTCATAGTATAGCTTGCCATAGGCCTCCTCTCCGCCAAATAAATCTATATGAATAAGCTTGTAATGTGGCAAGTATTTCCAATCCCTCTTGGTTGGCTCGCTATCACTCATGCGATAGAAGGCCAATTTAGCTCCATTGAGTATTTCATAGTCTTCTTCGTCTGCGCCATCAGCTTCATAATTTTTCTGATCTGTGGCTATAACAAAGCTGTCATCATCAATAAACGTGCAAGGCCTATCCCAATTAGCGCTATAATAATTTATACTGCTACGAGCCTTATCCCAGCTTTCAAGAAACTCTTTCACATTATAACAATAGAGATAGTCCGCTGGCTGCCAAACCCAGCCGTTAGAGATAAAATTAACGCCATTTGGCGATATATGTAGTTGGCTGTGAAAGTAGTCAATGTAATTTTTGTGCTCTTCATAGCTGATTTCACGCTCTGTCAGGCAGGCACCTGTTTCTGCATCAGATATGTCAAGCCTATTCCATTCGGTCTGATGTATGAGCAAAGTCCGCCCATCAAGCTCTACAAAGCCTATGGAATAGCTTGAATTTTCAGCATGGTAGTCCTCACGAGAAAGCAGGCGGACTGCGGCAGAATTAATCTTGCGAGCTACACTATTATCAAGCACCAACGCCGCATTGCGGCCACGATGCTCAGCCACACAGATATAAGGCGCATGCCAATATATGGCTATAGGCTTTGTGAAATCGCTGATATTATCAAGAGTAGCAAGCAAATGCTCGCTACCCTCTTGTTTATTATAGATATAAAGCCCATGATCTTCACGAAATAAGGCAAATAGATTCGGATCTTTGTCTGAATGCTGAATAGCTAAGAATTCGTGCAAATCAGCCCCCCCTATTGCGTCGTTCCCGTCAAATATTGCAGCTTATCGAAATGCTCCACTAGCCAATCTTTCGCTATCTGCTTAGTGTCAAATTGCATGATAATGTAGGCATCTTCCTTTGTCGACATTATCAGCTTGCCATTTTCATAGAGCCTAAAGCTCTTCAAATTGATATACTCCATAACGCTTTCGGGAGACACAACAAATGAATTGTTCATAAAATAATATCCTTTCCTTTTTAAGCCGCAGCTTAATTAGAGGATATCAAGTGTCTGCGAAGCATTTATCCTAACTACAGTGTGAATAGCCGCACGAATAACAGATATTACAGCCCTCTACATATTCGATAGGACCGCCGCATTCGGGGCAAGCTCCATTTGATACTCGGCGCTTGCCGCTTGAGGCTTTCTTTTCATATTCTTCCAGAAAAGATTCCACACTTAGCTGCTTGGTCGCGGTGACCTTGATTTCCATAGGCGTTGAAATCGCCTTTTCTATTGCCTTGCCAACAGCATCTGCACAAGAAAGCACTGTGCTCGGGCCAAAACCGCTCTTCATATGGCAAGAGATTGATTTTAGCTGTTTCACAATCGTATCTGGGTCGCTACCAGAACGTAATGCTAGTGAAATAAGCCGCCCGATTGCCTCGCTTTGGCTTTGGGCGCATCCGCCCGCTTTTCCTATATGCGTGAATACCTCAAAAATCCTTCCATTCTCATCCTGATTGATAGTGACATACATCTTCCCACAGCCTGTCATCATCTCGATAGTCTTGCCTATCAGCGTATCATGGCGAGGACGCGGCGCATATGGCTGCGTCATTTCGATTAATGCTGGAGCTGCCTCCGCGCTACCTGTGCCAACATTGATCACTTGCCCTGCGCGGCTGCCATCGCGATAGATGGTGATTCCCTTGCAACCCATTTCGTACGCAAGGGAATAGACAGAGCGAACATCTTCAACTGTAGCGTCTTCATTAAAGTTCACCGTTTTAGATACAGCATTGTCGGTGTACTTTTGAAAAGCCGCCTGCATCCTCACATGCCACTTTGGGCTTATCCCGTGGGCTGTGATAAAAATACTTTTCCACTTATTCGGCACAGGGCTGTCTTCTTGTAAGTTCCCCTCTTCGGCCAGATGGTCTATGAGCTCTTGGGTGTAAAACCCTTCGCGACGAGCGACTTCTAGAAACTGCGGGTTGACTTCCGCAAGTTTGTTATTGTCCATCACATTTCGATAAAAAGCAAGAGCAAAATACGGTTCAATACCACTTGATGCTCCAGCAATGATGGAGATCGTTCCTGTAGGCGCGATTGTGGTGATCGTGGCATTGCGCATATGTGTGAAACCCAGCTCAGGATAGATGCTCTTATCAAAGCCTGGAAAGCTGCCACGCACTTTCGCCAGCTCCATAGAGGCTGTGCGGCCTTCATCTTGAATAAATTTCATCAGCTCTTCGGCTAGATTTATCGCCTCATCAGAGTTGTAGGGGATCTCTAGCTTCACTAGCATATCAGCCCAGCCCATGATTCCAAGGCCTATCTTGCGATTGCGTTTGGTCATCTCATCAATCTGCGGGATGGGATAGTTATTCATCTCGATCACGTTATCCAGAAAGCGCACTGCTAGCTGGATTGTGCTGCGCAGTTTATCCCAATTAATCTTGCGGGCTTCGCTATTAATCTTGTGGGCTTCGCCATCATCATCTACAAAATTGCCAAGATTCAATGAACCTAGGTTGCATGATTCAAATGGCAGCAGCGGCTGTTCGCCGCAGGGATTAGTGCTCTCGATCTCTCCATCGGCAGGGGTAGGGTTCATACGATTGATTCTATCAAGGAACACTATGCCCGGATCGCCGCCTTCCCAAGCCAGCTGCACCATATCGTCATACACTTTTTTTGCATTTAGCGAGCGCACGCGCTGACGCGTCTTAGGATTAAGCAG
>JAITWL010000355.1 GCA_031285285.1 Deferribacteraceae bacterium
TTCGCTCAGGTGACAGCACACGTCATTGCGGCCTTGAGCCGCAATCCAGAATAAATCCAGTGTGGAGACGTTACCAATTAAGAACGATTTCACTTGCATATTCCCCATTGGATTAATCCTAGATTGCGGGTCGAGCCCGCAATGACGCAACTTTTTCGTTTCATGACAAGTCTATTGCGTTGCCAATCCAGACCTCAGGATAGCCACGTCGAAGACTCCTTGCAATGACGGAATAGCGTTAAATGCAACAAAAACAGCGTTTCCACAGCTTTAATCAAAAAAGAACAGAACCTAAAATAATGGCATGTTTCTTGCTTTTACCATTATAGATATGCTATAAGGAGAGAGGCTTTTGGATAAATTAAGCACTAATTATGCCTTAAATTACAGATTATTGCATGTGCCATCAGCTGAGCAGGCGTCACTTGCCGCGAATAGTGCAAAGGCTCAGGCAGAGCCCACGCCAATTGGCGATAGCTTTGAGCATGGTTCGCCAAGCCCAAGTGTTGGCTATGAAAAATTTTCCGCCTATAAGCTATCAAGCCGACTGGCTGACTTACAAAATGTGGATATACCCATGCAAGGCGTGCCTAGCGCAGTGCTTCTGAAATCCACGCTGGAAGCCATCAACGAAGATATGACCGATGGAGATGTCGACCAGCTAGAGAAATCAGGCAATCCAGATGTGTTGATGGGCTTATTAGAAATGTTAGTGGAAAGAGAATGATTATAATGCGCCCACCGACGGAGAATAATAATGATTTATAAAATTAGCGGAAAATTAATTGCAAAAGATGGCGGCCGCGTGGCTGTGGATGTTGGCGGAGTGGCTTACGACATAATGCTTTCGATGAATTCTTATGCAGGGCTGCCAGCACTTGGTGAGGACTGCGAGCTGTTCACACATTTTGTCTTGCGTGAAGATGGCGCATACCTCTATGGCTTCTCTTCACTAGATGAAAAGGCGCTCTTCTTGCAATTAATCACTGTCAGCAAGATTGGCCCAAAGCTGGCGCTTGCTATCCTTGGCAATATGGGTGCAGCAGAGCTAGTGGCCGCTGTGACAGGACAGGATGATATCCGCCTAAGCAAAGTGCCTGGGATAGGCAAGAAAACAGCCGAACGCATCATCGTTGAGCTGAAAGACAAGCTGCAAGCAGTCGTTGGCGCGCCAACACGCACTGCAGCACCAAAAAGTGTGCGCGATGACGTAATAAGCGCCTTGTGCAATCTTGGCTATAAGCCTGCTGACTGCGAAAAGGTTGTGGCGCGGCTTGATATGCAGGATTTTAACACTATGCTACGCAAGGCGCTGGCTGAGCTGTCGTAGGCTGCGATTGAACAAATACTTTTAAACTCATTGTTGCTAACAGCAATTGTAGTATGTTATAAGGGATAGTATAGGTAAGGAGGATGTATAGTATGCTTGAAAATATGGAGCTTAATAGCGATATGCAGGAAAACCTTGATACTTTTTTTAAATCAAATATGATAGGCCAAAAGGTAAGCTTTATTAATAGGCAGCTTGAAAATCCAGATATGGCACGATCTGAGCCAATAGAGCTAGTGAGTATTACTATTGATGATGCAATGGATATATTGAAGACAATGCACAAGCAAGTATGGGGCTAGTATGCCAACATATTTGCTTATAGATTGGGAAACACAACAGCACCCATCAATGAAAATCGTGATGGGCGAACTATGCAGGATGTCGATTTTTTGCGCTCAAGAACTAGGCTTTTCAAAAGAAGCTGTACAAGTGGATTCAGCATCATTATATTGTGCACTATCTCGCTACTTGCGTGATATTTTTGGATATCAACGCATAACAGATTCTATCAGTAGCAGGCTAGAAAGCTTTGCTAGCACTTGCTCTACCGAAAGACGAGGTGAGCTATTAAAAATACAAGATGCAATATTAGCAGATTTGCGTGATTGTGGCATTCGGATTTCGTCAGATAATCCATATGTGCACAAGCGGGCAGCCTTTTTGCTATATCATCTAACAATCGCAAAACCTTTTTATGTCAAATCACCCATAAATACGGAAGTGGGGGAAAAGGTCGCTTATTTTAACGCATACTCGTCAATGTTTATTGTGAATGCGGCGCTAGCGACCGCCAACCTGACACTTAATGTATCAATAGACCTCATACGAGATTTAACCTATCACAATCTGACACGCTCATCACTTGAGGCTGTTTTGAGGACAGCTAAAAAGCGGTAATACTTCGAGTTTTTATTGACCCAAGGCTTGAGGTCTGGGAACTAATCTATAATGGGGGGGTCAATTTTATGCCAAGCTTTCAATACCAAGGAAGCACGCGGGAAGGCCGCAGCGTCAAAGGGCTAAAGGAGGCTGCGTCACGCCAGCAAGCACTAGCAGAGCTTACGGCAGAGGGAATCTTCGTATCCACACTCAAGCAGCCTGCCGCTAGCAAAGCAAAATTTAGCTTGCTCACTAAGAAAATCAATCTGACTGATCTATTCTTTCAGCTTTCGCTGCTTCTTCGCAGCGGTATACCGCTGGTGGAAGGGCTTAATATTATAGCGCGCACGTCAAAATCCGTCACTGAGCGGGAAACTCTGATGGATGTGGCTGCAAAAGTCTCTGAGGGTGTGAAATTTTCGGATGCGCTCTCTGCACACACGCAATTTTTCAGTGCCATGTATGTCAATCTAATTAAGGCTTCAGAGAAGGTGGGCCGCCTCTCAGAAGTGTTGATGGATATAGCGACGTATGAAGAAAATCGCCATAAGACTAAAGACAAGCTAAAATCGGCTATGGTCTATCCGATAGTGGTTTTCATGTTTGGCTTTGGGGTGATGGGCTTTATGCTGACACAGATAGTGCCCAGGATGACAGGCATCTTCGAGGCTGCAGAGCAGGAGCTGCCTAGCATCACTAAGCTGTTGCTTTCGCTCTCGGGCTTTGCTCAGGCATATGGGCTATATCTGCTGCTCTTGATGTTTCTTGGCATGCTGGGCTTTCGCTATCTGCGTCAGACCAATGCAAAATTTAGCCATTGGGTGGATAAGCGCATGTATAGCATTGGCATAGTGGGGCAGGCGATAGTGTCGCGTTTTGCGCATATATTGGCCTTCCAGCTGAAAGAAGGACTACCGCTCTCAGATGCGCTATATCACGCGACGCAGACCGTCACTAATAGCTATGTAAAGGGCGTGCTCAGCAATATACGTGAGCAAGTGCAGGCTGGAGTGAAATTTTCACAGGCCGTTAAGGCAGCCGACATCTTCCCAGAGCTATTCCCCGCAGCACTGACCACAGGTGAATCGTCTGGCAATATGCCAGAGCTGATTGAGCGCGTCAGCCAATTTTATTCAAAGCGCATAGACACATTCACCACTGCATTTTTATCAATAATAGAGCCGCTATTCATCATAATATTAGGGGTGATGATAGGCTTTGTGGTGATAGCTATCATGCTGCCACTGCTCACTATTAATACAATGATTGGATAAAGCGAGCTAGAATCTTGACAGCTTTAAAATTAATGTTATAACTAATGCAGACAAAAGTCTAATTTTTGTAACTTTTAAGGAATGACATTGAAAAAATTTATTTTGAATAATGCGATGGTTTATAATTACCGCCGCATGTGGCCTTTTCTCAAGCCCTATGCGTTTCGAGCGCTTTTGGGCATAGGTTTGACTATACCTGTTGGCTCGCTGGATGCAGCCATAGCAGCTTTTATGCGTCCGCTTATGGATAGTATGATGGTGGAGCAAGATGCCTCCTTCACCCGCACTTTGCCCTATATCATCATGGGCTTCACCTTGGTACAAGGCATATTAAACTATTCGTCGGCCTATCTCAATGGCTGGGTTGGTAGCAAAATCACTCAGGGCATCAAGCGTAAGCTCTTTGATAAGCTCCTATCTATGGATACCGCTTATTTTGATAAGCAAGACTCAGGTAGCATCATGTTTCGCTATTCCAATGATGCCGATTTGGCGGCCTCTGGCCTTGTGAATAACTTGAAGCTCTTCTTGACTAAGCTTTTTTCATCTATGGCGCTAGTGGTGGTGCTTGTGTATAACTCTTGGCAGCTGAGCGTGCTTGCTGTTGGTGTGCTAGTATTCATGGTATATCCAATGAAAGTTGTGCGAAAGAAGATTAGGGATGTTATGCATGGCACAGTGATGCATGGCTCTAATATTATGACCATATATAATGAGACATTCAGTGGCAATAAAATTATACACTCATTCACATTAGAAGATAAGATGCGTGATAGATTTCATGGCACTACAAACCAGATGTTTCACTTTCAGATGAAGATGATCCAAGGCAGCGCTTGGCTTTCGCCTGTGTTGCATTTTATCACATCGCTTGGAGTGGCGCTGGTGGTGGGCTTCGGCGGCTACTGGATCACCGTCACCAAAACGCTTACACCAGGCACATTCGTGGCCTTCATCGCAGCGCTGCTCCTGCTCTATACCCCGCTGAAATCAATAGGCAACAACTTTGTTGATATACAAAAATCATTTATGGCTATCGATCGTATATTTGAGCTACTCAATATGAAGCCCGATATTAAATCAAGCGATGGCGCGCTGATGCTTGACAAGGTGGAAGATAGCATCGAATTTAAAGATGTCACTTTTTCTTACACGCCTGAGCGCAAAGTGCTTAAAAATGTGAACTTTAAGATCAAAGTCGGCCAGATGGTCGCGCTGGTGGGCAATTCTGGCGGCGGTAAGACAACAATATCAAGCCTCATTCCGCGGCTATACGATATCCAAGAAGGCGAGATACTGATAGATAGTGTCAATATTAAAGAATACACTATTGAATCCCTGCGCAGCCATATAGCTGTGGTGTTTCAGGATAACTTCCTCTTTTCTGGCACTATTAGGGAGAATCTATCGCTTGCTGGCAGAGATATCTCCGAAGAGATGATGTGGCAAGCGCTTCGCAATGCTAACCTAGATGAATTCGTCAATTCGCTGGATACAAAGCTTGATACAGAAATAGGCGAGCGTGGAATGCTGCTTTCTGGCGGGCAGAAACAGCGCGTGGCTATCGCAAGAGCCTTCATCAAAGATGCGCCGATAGTGATCCTTGATGAGGCCACAAGCGCACTTGATAACAAAGCTGAGAAAGTGGTGCAGCAAGCCCTTGATAACCTTATGGAAAATAGGACAGTCATAGTGATCGCCCACCGCCTGAGCACTATACAGAATGCAGATAATATCTTGGTAATCAACGAAGGACAGATCATTGAGCAAGGCACTCATGATGAGCTGATAAAAGAGCAGGGCGCATATTATGCGCTGTATGCGACGCAGTTTAAGACGGTTGCTGATGTATAACATTAACCTTTGAGCGCCAGCTAGAGACGCCACAATAGATTTAGGGAGCACTTATGCGATTAATCAAATATGCCGCAGTGGCATTAATTTTATGTATCACGGCTGCTATAGCAGCCTTCATGATCTGGCAGAAATCTTGTAGCGATTTTTTGAAAGACACTCGCGTGTCTGGCATGTATATCATTGAGCAAGGCTCATCGTATCCGCAGATTTACGCTATCTTATTTGGCGATCAAGCTACGCCCAAGGGCTTCCATAGCTACTTGACGCGCATCAAGAAGATTGATCGCAGCCTCCATTATGGTTATTATGAGGCTAATGACATCTCATTGGCCGAGCTGCTAGATAATGTGCTAGCTGGAAAGGAGACACTTGCGAAAGTGACCTTCCCCGAAGGCTACAATATGTATGACGTGGCCAAAGCTATTGCTGCAGCAGAGATTGCAGATTATGATGCAATGATGGCGGTGTTCCGCGATAGGGCATTGGTGGCAGAGCTCACTGGCAACAGCTATGAGAGCCTCGAAGGCTTTCTCGCACCTGGCACTTATTTTTTCCAAAAAAAGCATTCGCCAGTTGGCATTGCACGCAAGATGGTGTCTGATTTCTATGCGAGCCTCCCAGCCGATTTTGAGGCAAAAGTGGCAAGGCAGGGGCTATCATTCTATGATGCGGTCACTCTGGCATCAATAGTGCAGAAAGAGACCTACAGCGCCCAAGAAGCGCCAGTGGTCGCCTCTGTATACCTCAATAGAATCAAGACAAAGATGCTCTTGCAGGCTGACCCCACTATCATTTATGGCATATACGAGAGCTTTGATGGCCCAATACAAATACGCTACAAAGACCTGCGCGATGCAAGCAACAGATTCAACACCTATGTGCATAAAGGCTTAACACCAACGCCCATAGCAAGCCCCTCGGCCATAGCGCTTGCCGCCGTGGCAGCACCCGCAACCACTGATTATTACTACTTTGTAGCCACCGATAATGGTATGCATCAATTTTCCCGTAGCTACGAAGAGCATGCGCGCTATGTGCGTCAGTATCAGATGAGGTAAGCATAATGATCACAGCAGGCATAGATGTCGGCTCAAATACTGTACGGCTATTGATAGCCGAAGTATCAAATGGCCGCATCATCAAGCGCTTATGCAGCAAGCGCGGCATCACCCGCCTTGGCGCTGGCTTGAACGCGACAGGGCAGCTAAGCCAAGAAAGCATGGATAAGACTATTGCTCTGCTTGAAGAATTTGCGGCTGACCTTGATGAATACAATGTGGATATGGCCTTTCCTGTGGCCACTAGCGCTGTACGAGAAGCTAGCAATGGAAAAGAGTTCTTAGAGCGCGCAAAGAGAGCAGGCATATGGCTTGCAGCTATTCCCGGCAGCAAAGAGGCTGAATATACTTATCTTGGCATAGCTTCTAATATGCAAGAGCTGCCAAAATCAGCCATTATCTACGATATCGGCGGCGGCTCTACTGAGTTTATATATGTGAAAGATGGGCGTGTGGTAGCTGATGTCAGCGTGCCTATTGGAGTGGTGAAGCTGGCAGATAAATATGGCTTTGATAAGCCCACAGAGGCAGATACTCATAGGCGCTGCATGAGCTATATCCATGAGCAGCTGTGCGCCTGCGATATGATTACCAACTTCGCTCAAGATAATGCAACAGAGCTGATAGGCACAGCTGGATCGGTGACAACCATTGCCGCAGTGGAGCTTGGCATGACAGCATATGATGCAGAGCGTATAAACAAACATATATTGACAAGGGTGAACGTTGAAAAGCAACTAGCCATGCTTGCGCCCATGACAGCAGAGCAGCGTATCGCGCTTCCTGGGCTGGAAGCAGGCAGAGAAGACTTGATGATAGCTGGCATACTGATGGTGTTGGTGATTATGGATATCTTCGGCAGCTATGAAAGCGGTATATCGGATAATGGCCTGCGCGAAGGCTTGGCTGTAGCGGCAGAGCAAATGAAATGAAACAAGAATGCAACAAATCCTTCTTCCGCCGAAGGGGAATAGGGGGCGATCCACAGCTTTTAGCCATTGATAATAGCTATGCATGTAAGCATTACAACT
>JAITWL010000363.1 GCA_031285285.1 Deferribacteraceae bacterium
ACGACGCTCTTCCGATCTCCATATTGGGCACAAATACATTAAGATTACGCCATGATCCGCTACCAGATGTGATATAGACCACCTTGTAGCCTGCATCTAGATAAGGTTTTAGCATGTTGCTGGCAAAGTCAGTCTGTTGAGCGCGCGACATGCTTATATTTTCATCAGCACTCCAGATGAGCAGTCTATTTACAGCACCTATTGTGCCACTCACCTCTGAAAGAAAGCGAGTGAAGACAAAATCTTCCTCCCAGTGCTGGCGAAAATTACCTAATAAATCAGGGTTTTGCAGCAGGCTTAAATTGCTGCCCATACTTTCCATAAGGAGAAAGACAACATTTGGCGGAGTGGCTTGCGCCTCTGGCGGTATCGGCCGCGTATCTGCCATAAACGATTCTAGCGTAGGCTCTGTGGGGGCGGCAAAGTAAGCAGATAGCACGCGCCGCCCATCTTCGTCTGTGGCAGGTGGGAAGGTACTGGCTCGCCTATAATCACCATAGGCCCAATCAAGCGACATAAGCGCATTAGGCACAAGATTATTGATAAATTGCACTGTGGAAATTTGCGCATTATCGCGGCGCAATGGAAACTTGCCCGCAGAGCCTCTGATACCAAGGAAAAATAGCGCAGATACTAGCAAAAATACTAGCAAAGCCAATGCTGGATGAGCACGTTTTGCAAAGCTTACATGATTCATTGCAGACTGGCGCTCTATGCGCTGAGACCAACGCCTGTAAAGCCAATATAGCAGCAGTATAGCGACTAAGATAGCTATGCCAAAGCGTAGCACTGGATAATCTTGCCAGATAGTGGCAAGGATGGCTTGCGTGTCATCATCAATTAAGCTAAAGGCAAAAACATCTATCGAATGCTCAAATGTATGAAAATAGAAGATATTTGAAAGCGTAAAGAATATTATAACAAATGTTATAATAGAAGCAAGTGGCGGGAAAGCCTTTAGCCAGAGTTTATAAGTTTTGCCCGTGAGGATAGCAATTAACCCTATAGCCATGAGTAAAATCAACGCTATGGAGGCCACACGCATGTCATACTTTGCGCCTACCCAAAACATGCGCGCAATATCAGCTTTATAGCCAGCCGTGATCTCAGGTGTGGTATATGCTGTAAATAGATAGATCCGCGAGGCTGTTTGCAAAATGACAAGCAGCAACCAAACACCCAAAATAGTCTTAATCATTTTTGTATATCTGTCGAACATAATACCAGTATAATATAAAAACTTTGCAATTGCAATAAACTGAAAATCAAAAGACAAAAGGACTCGTATGATCTATCTCACTGGTGACACACATAATATGATAGATGGTGGCAAATTATTTAGAGCACCTTATATAAAGGAAGGTGATTATCTCATTGTGTGTGGTGATTTTGGCTTTATTTGGGCAACAAATCCAAAAGATGGCGAAGAGCTGAATACACTGCGAAAATTGGAAAGGCTGCCATACACCATTCTTTTTATAGATGGCAACCACGAAAATTTTGATCGTCTCTTTAGCAATGAATTTAAACTTGTCGACATGTTTGGCTCTCAAGTAAGGCAGATTCGTAGCAATATTTACCATCTCCAGCGTGGTGAGCGCTATATTATTGAAGGACACAGCTTCTTGACGATCGGAGGTGCGATGAGCATTGATAAATACCGCCGTACAGAGCATCACTCTTGGTGGTCGCAAGAGTTGCTAAGCAAGGCTGATGAAGATAAAATCTTTAGAACTATCCAGCAAAATAGCAGCTTTGACTATGTTTTGAGTCATACCGCGCCTATATCAATTGCAGAAAAAATATTTGGTGACAAAATTAATTTTGCGGGCTTCGCACTCACCCAAAGCTGCAAGACCCTGTGTCACTGTTTCTTGAGCAATTGCTGCCACAGATATCCTTTAAATGTTGGTTTTGTGGACATTACCATATTGAAAAGCTCATTGAGTCAGAATATGGGGAAATAAAATTATTGTATAATGATATAATTAACTTAGAATTTCCTAGAATTTCTTAAAATAAATGACTCGTGAAGATATTGTAACTTATTGATAACATTAAATAAAAACAATCAATTGATAAAAAAGCATATGATTGTAGGGTTTCCTGTTGACAACTTCTGAAAATTGCCGCACAATGTACAAACTTTTGGAGGTTGATTATGAACAAGCAAGAATTGGTAGACAAGGTAGCGAAGAAATCAGGGCTTCTCAAGAAAGACGTGCAAGCCGTGATTGATCTCACTGTTGAGACAGTGATGGACGCCGTGAAGAAAGGTGACAAAGTGACATTAGTTGGCTTTGGCACGTTTACTTCAATCAAACGCAAAGCGCGTAAAGGCAGAAATCCACAGACTGGCAAAGAGATCACTATCCCAGCTAAGAAAAGCCCTAAATTCACAGCCGGCAAGGCATTTAAAGACAAAGTGAAATAGGCTTTGTGAATGTGGAAGCGCGCTTGTAGTTTAGCGCGCTTTTCTTTTATGATCTTTATAGAAAATCAGCGAAATAAATAAGCCATAATCCCTTTCTGTACATGTAGCCTATTTTCAGCTTCATCAAACACCACAGATGCAGCAGATTCAAATACTTCTTCGCTCACTTCTTCACCTTTGTGCGCTGGCAAGCAATGCATAAATATCGCATGTGGCGCAGCCAATGCCATTAGTTTGCTATCCACTATATAGCCTTGAAATTTCTGCATACGCTCTTGTGCTTCTTTTTCCTGCCCCATGCTAGCCCAAACGTCTGTTGTCACAACATCTGCACCCTTCACAGCTTCTTTAGGATCGCTCATCACGCGCAGTTTCGCGCCAGATTTCGCTGCTTCGGCAGTGGCACGCGCCAATATCTCTGCATCTGGCCCATAGCCAGCAGGAG
>JAITWL010000344.1 GCA_031285285.1 Deferribacteraceae bacterium
CAAAGACGAGCATGTTAGTTAGGAAATTTCCCCGTATCTCTTGGCGTAAAGCTAAAAATAAATGCGGCCACTATATTCACAGCACCTATGCACAGGTAGGTATCATGAAAGGCGCTTATTGGCACAGCGTCGTTGCTGCCTGCGAAAAATGCCATGATAGCTGCAGCTATCCCTACACTGATGCCCATTGAAAGCTGCGTGATCACAGCAAGTATGCTATTGCCGCTAGATGCATATTCTGGAGTGAGATCGATAAGCGTCACTGTGAACATCCCTGTGAATTGCATAGAATTGATTATGCCAAAGCAGCTGAGCTGTAAAATTAAGAGTGGTAGCGGCGTATTAGGACTCATGAAGGCGAATGTTGTCATTAGACAGCCAAGTAGTATGGTATTTATTGTCAGAAAACGGCGGTGACCAGCTTTTTTGATGATGCGGGGTACAAATTGCTTGGCAAATATTGCCATCAAGGCCATAGGCATCATCAACATACCTGCATGAAAAGGCGTAAAGCCTAGACCCACTTGCAATAAAAGTGGTGTCATAAATGGCATAGCGCCAGAGGCCATACGGGCGCAAATATTACCCAGTATACCAACTGTGAAGCTGCGTATTTTGAATACTCCTAACGCAAAGAGCGGATATTTTACGCGCTTGGCGTATATCGTATAGGCCACTAAGAGCCCTGCTGCCAATATGATCAATGGAAGTGTCTCATATATTGGCATACCAAATTCGGTGGAAGCATCTATGCCTAGCGAGCTAGATAATACAGCGATGGCAATCATCAAAAAGCCTATAAAATCAAAGCGAGGCAAACCTGCCACTTTTAGCGTTGGCATAAATTTCCATGTGAAGACCACTGCCAAGATGCCTACAGGGATATTAATTATAAATATTAATGGCCAAGATGCAAATTGCACAAGTACTCCGCCAAGTGTAGGCCCCACAAGCGGCCCTATAAGCGCAGGCATAGAGATGAAGCTAAGAATATCAGTGAGCTTTTCTTTAGGGTAGACACGCATAACAGCAATCCGACCCACAGGCATTAGGAAGGCGCCGCCGATGCCTTGAATGATTCGCGCAATGATAAGCCCATTAAGCGATGAGGATAGCGCGCATAGCAACGAGCCCAGCACAAAGACAGAATTGGCGAAGATGAAGATATTTTTCACACCAAATCTATCTGCCACCCAGCCAGACAAAGGCATAACAGTGGCTACAGTAAGCATAAAGCAGATAACCACCGTGCGCATGGAGAGCAGGTCTTCGCCTAAGCTCACAGCAATAGAGGGCAGGGCGGTATTAAGGATGGTGGTGCCCAGCATCTGCATAAAAAATGAGATGGCGATGACCCAAGGGAGGACTTTTTCAGTATCTGAGCTGATATGTATTTTCATGTAACGTAAATCAATGTAAATCCCTTTGCCAGTATTTAACCAACAAAGGGATATATTTTAGAAAAGAATAAATCTAAAGCTATTAGCGAGCCCTTGGCTTCACCAGCTCCACAGCATCTGCCACTGGCTCAAAAAGTGTAGTATCAGCCTTTTCAATCTTGCCAGCATCAATATACTTAGCCACTTCAGGATTGATAGGAAGCTTTGAAAGCACTTTCACTTTATATTTCTTTGCGGCTTCATCAGTGTGGCTGTCGCCAAATATTTTATGATCTTTGCCATCAATTGTATAATAGCTCATATTTTCAACGATGCCCACTATAGGCAGCCCCATCCGTTCAGCTAACACTATAGCTCTTTCGCCACCTGAGTGCTCTTGTGGCGACGTCACTATAAGAACTCCATCTACTGGCAAGGATTTGTACACCGTCAATGCCACATCGCCTGTGCCCGTAGGCATATCAATAAGCAGACAATCAATATCACCCCAAGTGACATCCGTCCAAAATTGCTTAAACATGTTGCCAATGATGACACCGCGCCAAACTACAGGCTCAGTATCGCGATCAAGCATCATGCTAGTGCTCATTAGCTTAATACCTTTAGATGACTTGGCTGCTGGAATACCTTCGGCATTAGCTTTGGCCTTCTCTTTCACGCCAAAACCATTGAGGATAGAAGAGCCTGTGATGTCAGCATCAATGATACCAACAGAAATGCCTCTTTTGGCCATCGCTATGGCTGTCATGGAGGTCACCATTGATTTTCCTGTGCCGCCTTTTCCACCGACAACGGCAATCACTTTCTTGATCTTACTAGACGCATTGGTTACTAAAAGCTTCTTGTCTAAGCTATTTTTCATTATTTCCTCCCTTATATCCATATAAACAGTGGGAACTGAATGCAAACAAATTTATGTGCTCGTTAAATACTCCACTTTTTCAGGCCAATTGTCAATTTAAAAAATGAGTTCTGTGAAAAAAGAACAAAAGCACTTGACAATATAGTTGCACTCAAGTAATTATATCGTGCGAATGAGAATGAAGCTAGACATTAATGCGGGTGTAGCTCAGTTGGTAGAGCGTGACCTTGCCAAGGTTGAGGTAGCGGGTTCGAACCCCGTCACCCGCTTATTTTTTGGGGAGCCTTAAGGTTCCCCTTCCCATTGTAAATAATCTAATACCCTTGCTCAAACGCAGAGCAGAGTAGCGAAGGAGTCCCCTATGAAAGTTGAAGTGAAAGATGCGCCACATTCTCAGAAAGAGATAACAATCGAAATACCCTATGAAAGCTTTGAACAAGAGATGGAGAAGCAGACTGATAAAATTGCCAAAACGGCAAAAATCGATGGTTTCCGCCCAGGTAAAGCACCTAGAGACGTGGTGAAAAAGCAGAATATGCATAATATTCGTGCAGCTGCACTTGACGCTATGATCAATAGCTCTGTGCGCGATGCGCTGATATCTAATAATATAAACCCGCTAAGTCAGCCAGCTGTGGACAACGTGAAGATGGAAGAGGGCGAGCCCATTACATTTAGCGTATTTGCTGATGTCTTCCCAGAATTCACTGTGGAGAATCTTGGTAGCTTTGATTTTGATAAAACTACCATCACTATTGATGAAAGTGATGTTGATGATGCGCTTGTACGTTTCCGTGAGCAATATTCCGAATGGCAATCAGTGAAGGATGCGCGCCCAGTGCAAAATGGCGATCAGACTTTGATCGACTTTGTCGGCAAAGTTGATGGAGTGCCTTTTGATGGCGGCGCTATGAATGGCCACACGCTAGAGATTGGCTCAGGTCAATTTATCCCAGGCTTTGAAGAGGGTGTAGTAGGTATGGTTGTGAATGCTGTGAAAGACGTCACTGTGACATTCCCTACAGAATACCATGCAGCTGATCTCGCTGGCAAAGATGCCGTATTTACAGTGACTTTGCACGATATCAAAGAAAAAGTATCTCCTGCACTAGATGACGACTTTGCAAAAAAAGTGTCACCACACTTTGATACAGTTGATAAGCTGCGTTTTGCTGTGAAAAAAGACCTTGGCAATGAGGCAAACCATTACACTAAGATGGAAACATTTACCGCCATCCTCACAAAGCTAATGGAAGTGAATCCTTTTGACGTGCCTGAGACTATTGTGATGGAGCAGGCCGAGCGCATGGCGCAGCAGAATCTGCAAAGATACTATCAGATGGGTTTTGACCCAGCTCAGTTTGGCATCACAGTAGAAAAGATTATGCCTGAGATGATGCCAGAAGCCGAAGTGCAAGTGAAGCGCGCGCTTATAATTAATAAGATTGCTGAAGCTAATAAATTTGAAGCCACTGAAGATGATATCAAAAAAGAAATAAAAGATGCTTCTGAGCTATCAGGCCGTCCTGAAGAGGACATTTCAAAAGATGTTTATGCAAACGAACAATACATGGCATCTATAAAGAACGACATTATATCAGATAAGGTTTTTGACTTCTTGCAGAGCAAGAATAAGATCAGTGAAACAGTGATGAGCCGCAAAGATTTTGAAGCGAAAATGAAGGCTGAAGAAGAGGCTAGGGCGGCAACGGCTGCAAATGAGGCAACAGAGCCTGTAGAATAATATTCTGCAGGCAACGATTGCCTTGTTGCAAAATAAGCACATAGGGTATACATTACTAGCCTAGTGTAAAAATTTCGGAGAGTGATTAATGAGTTATTATGTTCCATATGTTATAGAGCAAACAGGCCGTGGGGAGCGTTCTTATGATATTTACTCCCGCCTATTGAAGGATCGTATAATTTTCCTCGGAAGTGAAGTGGAGGATGGCGTTGCCAACTCTATCGTGGCTCAGATGCTCTTCCTTGAGGCAAATGATCCTGAAAAAGACATTCATTTTTATATCAACAGCCCTGGTGGTGTTATCACTAGCGGCATGGCTATTTTGGACACTATGAATTACATTAAATGTGATGTGTCTACAATATGCATAGGCATGGCTGCGAGCATGGCTTCGTTGCTGCTGGCTGCTGGCGCAAAAGGCAAGCGCTTTGCTCTGCCGCATTCCAGCATCATGATTCACCAACCACATGGTGGTGCACGCGGTCAGGCTACAGATATTGCGATTCAGGCACGTGAGATGGAAAAAACTAGAAAGCTGGTCAATTCGATACTCTCAGATTCCACTGGCAAGTCTATGGATATTATCCAGCAAGATACTGAGCGGGATAATTTTATGACAGCTGCAGAAGCTAAAGAATATGGCATAATTGATGAGATTTTTGTCAGCAAAAAATAATCCTTAAAGCCCCTAGAAGGGGTTTGGGGTTGTC
>JAITWL010000394.1 GCA_031285285.1 Deferribacteraceae bacterium
GCCTGTGCAAAGCGCTTGGGGGCAAGCCCTTTTCTGGCGGTAGCCTTAGCAGCTACATTGGTGTCAGGCTCTATTAATGGCGTTGAGGGCTTGAGCATCTTTGGCATTCCTCTGCCCACATCCACCTACGCTAGCTCATTTATTCCAATCATCTTAGCTGTATGGTTTATGGGCAAGGTGACGATGTTTCTACAGAAGCGCATCCCGCAGTTTATGCAATATTTTTTGAATCCTGTGTTGATTCTAGTTATCTGCGTGCCAGTGACCTTGCTATTCTTCGGGCCTATTGGCATATGGATAGGTGATGGCATCGGCTGGTTCTTTGGTGCGCTGAATGACACAATTGGCTCATGGATAGTGGTGATGCTATATGCAGGCTTGCAGCCATTCATAATCATGTTTGGTGCTGGCAATTTTATGATGCCGCTTTCATTAAACTTTTTGAATACTCTTGGATATGACCCAATTTTCTTGGGGGCAGCAACCATTTCTGATATAGCCGTATCTGGCGCAATGCTTGGCTACTTCCTCAGGGCTAGAGCAGCTAAGCAAAAGCAGCTTTTTGCTACAGTGAGCTTTAGCGCGATAATGGGTGTCACTGAGCCTGCAATCTATGGTGCGTTTGTCAAGTTTAGACGGCCATTTTTTGCTGTTATGATTGGGGGCGGTATTGGTGGACTTTTTGCTGGCTTGATGCAAGTAAAAACCTACTCTATGGTGTGGGGCTTGATGGGCTTGCCAAGCTATGCACAAGGCGAGGATTTTTCCAATTTTGGCTTTATGGTTGCGAGCGTGGTCATAGGCTTTGTGGCAGCAGCGATAGCCGCATATATATTGGGCATTCCCGCTGAAAAAACAAAAGAAGCAACACCAGTAGCAGATGATAATAATGGCAAAGCTGTTTTCTCCTCTGTGGCAGAAGGCGAGCTTATACCACTGGCCAGCGTGAAAGATCCTGCTTTCTCCACTGGCACATTGGGCGAAGGTGTAGGCGTTATCCCAAGTACTGATGCTGTATATGCTCCATTTGCAGGCGAAGTGGCTGTGGTATTCCCCACAAAGCATGCATTCGCGATCAAAGCTGATAATGGCGCTGAGATTTTGATCCATATTGGAATCGACACAGTGAATCTCAATGGGCAGCATTTTGACACTATTGTGAAGCAGGGTGATAGAGTGACTCAAGGGCAGCTACTAGCAAAAGTTGATTTTGCGGCAGTCAAAGCAGCAGGCTATGATACAACAATTATAGTGATTGTATCCAATACGGCTGATTATAAAGCTATTGAGCCTGCACAAGCTGGGACAGTGACAAAAGACAGTGAAATATTTACAGTGGTAAAATAATGACACTTAATAAGACTTTTTTATGGGGCGGCAGCATTGCCGCCCATCAATGCGAAGGCGCATGGAATGAAAACGGCAAAGGCCTAGGGATCATGGACTTGGTGACACAAGGCAGCCATGAAACGCCAAGAGAAATCACCAAAACCATTGAGCAAGGCAAAATCTACCCTTCGCATACAGGTATTGATTTTTATCATACTTACAAAGAAGATATAGCTTTGTTGGCAGAGATGGGTTTCAAGGCTTTACGCATATCTATTGATTGGTCTCGCATATATCCCAAGGGCGATGAGGAAAAAGCAAATGCCGCTGGCGTTGAATTTTATCAAAGCCTCGTGGATGAATTATTGAAACATAAGATTGAGCCAATTGTCACGCTATATCACTTTGAACTACCCGTGCACCTAGTGCGCGAATATGGCTCTTGGGCTAATCGGCGTGTGATCGATTTTTATCTAAAATTCTGCAAAACGATGTATGAAGCATTAAAGGGCAAAGTGCGCTACTGGGCTACTTTTAATGAGATGAATCATATCGATCCACAGACAGAGGCCTCGGATATTTTCACTTATATCATCGCAGGCTTAAAATATTCTGAGATGCAGAATAAAAAGCAGACGCTTGCAACCATCAGCTATAATATGACTCTAGCCAGCGCAAAGGCTGTGCAGCTAGGGCATAGCATAGATGCTGCTAATAAGATAGGTTGTGTATTTGGGCTGACTCCAGCATATCCTATTAATTGCAATCCTATCAATGTTATGAACGCCTTTAAAGAAAATGAGCATGAATTCTACCAGATAGATGCAATGTGCACTGGCAAATTTCCACGCTATAAATTATGCGAGTATCAAGAGCAGGGGCTAACACTAGACATCACAGCAGATGATGAGCGAGCCTTTGCAGATGGACGGATAGATTTTATCGGCTTGAATTATTACTCATCAAGTGTTGCCCATTATGAGGGCGGCGAGAATGATGAAGAGACGCTATTTGGCGGAGTGCAAAATCCATATCTGGAAAAAAGCAGCTGGGGCTGGTCGATTGACCCTGTTGGCTTGAGATACATTTTAAATTATATCTACCGCCGATATAGCCTCCCCATTATAATCACAGAGAATGGCCTAGGCGCAGTGGACGAGCTGGATAAAGATGGTAACATTGAGGATAATTACCGCATTGAATATATCAAAAAACATATTGAACAGATAAGAAAAGCCGTTGTGGAAGATCATGTGGACTGCTTTGGCTATCTAACATGGGCGCCAATAGATTTGGTAAGCGCAACAACAGGCGAAATGAGGAAGCGCTACGGCTTTATCTATGTGGATAAGCATGATGATGGCACAGGGAGCTTAGCACGCAAAAAGAAAAAATCATTCTATTGGTATCAGAATGTCATAAAATCAAATGGTAGTGAATTGTAATTTGTGATATAATTGCTTTTACGAATATTACAAAGGTGAGCATATGTTAAAGAAACCCATAATTATCGACACGGATCCTGGCATTGATGATGCAGTGGCGCTTGCTATAGCCCTATTTAGCGAAAAGCTTGATGTGCGCCTGATTACGACCGTTGCAGGGAATGTGAGCATTGATAAAGTCACATACAACGCCTTGCGCCTGCTAAAGCATTTTGGCAAATCAATACCAGTGGCTAAAGGCTCAGCTCAGCCGCTCTTGCGCCCAGGCATTGATGCTAGCGATGTGCATGGAGTTAGCGGCATGGAGGGCTGGGATTTTGATGAGCCAGATTATGGCTTGCTACTGCCAGAGCACGCCGTGAACGCTATGTACCGCACACTCAAAGAAAGCAAGGAAAAAATCACACTCGTGCCTATCGGCCCTTTAACCAATATAGCCTTGCTCCTGCGCATGTATCCAGATGTGAAAGAGCATATAGCCGAGATCGCGCTGATGGGTGGCTCGCTAACTCGTGGTAATAAAGGCGTGATGGCGGAATTCAATATAGCTTACGACCCAGAAGCTGCGAAGATAGTATTCGCAAGCGGCTTACCAATCGCAGTAGCACCGCTAGATGTGGGCTTGAAAGCGCTTGTGCTGCCTGAAGACAGCGCCAAGCTTAAAGGAATGAACCACACTGGCGACATGATCCATGCGCTATTTCAAAAATACCGCGGCGGCAGCATGAAGACAGGCCTGAAAATGTATGATAGCTGTGCAATGGCATATCTGCTTGCGCCAGAAATGTTTGAGATAGTGGAAACTTTCGTGGATGTAGAGGTGCAAGGCGCGCTGACAGCTGGCTGCACAGCGATCGACCTGCGCGGCTATCTCAAGCAAGCGCCAAATGCTAAAGTTTGCGTAGATATTGATGATGTGAAATTCAAGGAATGGTTTTTGAAGAGCCTATCTGTTTGTATATAGCCAAAGTCCCCTTCTTGTAGAAGGGGTGGCAGGCAAAGCCTGACGGGGTAGTGATCCACAGCCTTTAGTCGTTGGTAATAGCTATGCATGTAAGCATTACAACTTATCGCATTAATCATGGCTACTGATTTATATCGTAATGCTTGCACGCATAATCATAGCGATGGTTTAAGGCTAAGGAACCACTACCCCACCCTACGGGCACCCCTTCCGCCGAAGGGGACTTTTGCCCTGCTATACTAGTAGACATCCGACCTATTATGGTGTATATTATATTACTGGCAGTATGCTTTGCGCGAAAAACATACTGCATTTTGGAGCATAGGTTTGGAGCGGTATTATGGACATCATTGAATTAGTCACAGCTTTTTTTACAACCGACGCTCGTACGCTTCTTTCAGTGCTGTTCTTAGGAAACTTTGTAACAGCAATGGTGATTGTTGTCTATCGTGTGACAGTTCTTGATGATGTCGATCTGCGGCGCACAACCTACTATATAATCGCTAAACTAGTGCAGGGCATAGGCTATTTCTGTCTATTCTCTCGCGGCGCACTGCCAGAGATAATGTCTGTAAACATAGGTAATACGTTTCTTATTGCCAGCTTCGGCTTTGAGGCTGTGGCAACTATGGTTATAGTCCACGAGCAAAATAAAAAAATATATGTCATCGAGTTGGCGCTCGTCCTTATAGCAATACTGGGCTTCAATATCACCGAATTCATCCTGCCTGATCCCGCTGTGCGTGTGGTAACAGCCTCCGCTGGGGTCTGTCTTGTGCTCTTAGTGCCCACGGCAGTGCAGCTATTTGCCAAGAAAAAAACGATATTCATGCGCCTAGCTGGCGTCTTCTATGCCTCTTTGATAGTGCTTATGGCGCTGCGTGGGATCAATGCTATGGAAGGCGAAACGAGTGTCCATGCTAATGTATATATCCAGACGCTGACATTCACCATGCTAGTGGTGCTTATGCTCGCATCCAGCTCGGGCTATCTGCTGCTGATGAAGGAAAATGCCGACCGTGCTATATCAAAGCTAGCATCTACAGATGGCTTGACAGGCATCACCAATCGCAGAAGCTTTCTGGTAGCAGCTGAAATTATATTCACCTCTCATCAGAGCTTGCAAGAGCCAATATCTATCTTATTTTTTGACATTGATAATTTTAAGAAGGTTAATGATAGCTATGGTCATGCCTTTGGCGATAAAGTGCTGATTGCCTTAGCCGAGGTACTAAAAACATCTTTGCGCACTCAGGACATATCCTGTCGCTATGGTGGTGAGGAATTTGTTGTGTTGCTAGCATATTCCAATATAGACTCCACAAAGAAAGTGTGCGAACGCTTGGTGGAGCGCATATCGGAGATCAGATTTCCTGAGATGCCTGATTTCCGCTTCACTGTGAGCTGCGGCGTGGCAAATGGCGTGCCAAATCTAGAAGATGGCCTGATGATGTATATTGACAATGCTGACAAAGGCCTGTATTCCGCTAAGAATACAGGCAAAAATCGGACAGTATATTTTTATAATAATCGCCTGACATCAACACCAATATAGAAAATATCTGCACAAACTGCAATCGTAGGATCCACGCTTGAGTCGTCCTGTTATCAATAAAAAATGTTTCCATTCCGTCATTGCGAGGCTCTGCGAAGCAATCCAGACCTCAGGATAGCTGTCGGCCAAAGGCCGTCATAATCCTCGCAATAGACTTTGTCATGAAATGCCAAGACCCATTCGCTTCGCATGGCTAAAAGCTGTGGATCACTACCCTGTCAGGCTTTGCCTGACACCCCTTCTACAAGAAGGGGACTTGTTCTGGACCTGTTTCGTGACAAGTCTAATGACGAAGGATAAAGGCATATTTTATCAGGAATTACCTATTAAATAAATTCCTCAAGCCATCCAAGCCTTCATTTATTTTCTCTTGTGCCTTCTCTTTCACTTCGTCGGTTATTTTATCTTGGATCACTTCTTGCACTTTCTCTTCTATCTTCTCAGTGACCTTCTCTTTCACTTCTTCCACGGCTCTTTCGCCATATTGCTTCACTAGGCCGTCTATCAGCGCTTTCTGATCGATTGATATATTTGGCTTAGCTATTGGGCCTGTGATTTTGATAGGCACTGCCACCTTTTCCACATCTATTGTGCCGTCCATATTCAGTGTGAAATCCGCCAGCATCACGCCGCCGCGGAGCTTAGCGCTCATGCTATTAGACGACATATCTATATTGCTGAATGTGAGGCGGCCGTTTTCGAGCACTAGCGAGCTTTTTAGATCTCTAATTTTTGTTGATTTATCAGCGCCAAAGAGTGACATTGATTTTAGATTATTAAGCGTCATTTTATCGCGCTCATAGCCGATGCCGTGCACTGTGCCGCCATTCAGGGCAAAATCCCCACGGCCATTGATGCTTGTGCGCAGGTCGGCAGGTGTCAGCCCTTTGGTGGTGAAATCCAGATTGAGCGATAGCGCGCCGCTAAACACCTTCATATCAGGCTTAAATGAGCGCACAGCTTCTTCCATCTTGATAGATGCTAGATTCAGCTTGAGAGCAGCTGGCAGCTTGCCGCCTTTAGAGGCCACAGAGCCTGTGACATTGAAAGAACC
>JAITWL010000009.1 GCA_031285285.1 Deferribacteraceae bacterium
GTGTCAAAGGTGTTTCAGATAGACATTGCGCAGAAACGCCTCGACAAGGCAAAGGAGCTGGGCGCAAAAGAGATAATCAACAGCAAAGACAATGACCCTGTGGCTATGGTTAACGAGCTGACTGGCGGCAGGGGCTGCGATATAGTTGTGGACACATCAGGCGTGGAAATCGCTGCAACGCAGGCTGTGCATATGCTACGCAAGGGTGGCATCTTTGTGGCAGTGGGTTATAGCAGATCGGGCATGATCAATTTCCCTATGGCACTGGCTATGGACAAGGAACTGCGCATAGAGACAGTATTCCGCTATAGGCACATCTACCCAATGGCGATAGACGCAGTGGCTAGCGGCAAGGCAAATGTGAAAGGCGTGGTGACAAACGTTTTCGACTTTAACGACCTGCAAAACGCCATGGACCAAAGCGTTGCGGATAAGATGAATATAGTGAAATCGGTGATAAAGATATAACTGGGCGGGGTATGGCAACACATAATTGTGAAAAATGCTCTATTAGGGCAAGATATGATAGAAATCCAAAGTCGCTTATAGGGCGACTTTGGCGTTGGCACATAGGCTTTTGTCCGGGCTGGAAAAAGTATTTTTCCTCGCTAGAAGAGGCACAAAAGGCGGAATTGAAGCAAAAATACATGTTGTAGACGTTTTAGTACACATGACTCGTCATCAACCCACTTAAGCGTCGTGACTTTTGTAGCTCATGCTTGCTTTGCAGCGCATGAGCGAGCCACTCCGTCATTGCGAGCGTAGCGTGGCAATCCATGCTGTCATTCTGAGCAAAGCGAAGAATCTTGAATATAAGATCCTTCACTGCGTGTTCAGGATTGACAATAATACTGAAGTCTGGATTGCCACGCCTGCGGCTCGCAATGACAGAAAACTAGTGCCTCAGCAATATCACTATATGGAGACGATTTTATGTACGACGTAGCTGCTCTAGGCGAGCTATTAATAGACTTTACCCCATCGGGGACTAACGATCAGGGCATAGCCCTATTTGGGCGCAATCCCGGCGGTGCGCCTGCCAATGTGCTTGCCATGATGCGCAAGCTGGGCAGCGAGCAGGTTGCGTTTATTGGCAAAGTCGGCTCAGATGGCTTTGGTCAATTCCTGCAAAAGACGCTTACCAACGTTGGCATCGACGTGACAGGGCTGATCCTTGACCCGCAGTACCTCACCACGCTTGCGTTTGTGCAACTGTCAGACACTGGCGACCGCTCGTTCAGCTTTTATAGGCGAGAAGGGGCAGACCTCATGCTGCGCTGGGACGAAATCCGCAAAGAGCTGATAGACAATGCCAAGATCTTTCACTTTGGCTCAGTCTCGCTGAGCGGTGAGCCCTGCCGAGGCACGGTGGCAAAGACTGTGGACTATGCCAAGTCAAAAGGCAAAGTGATAAGCTACGACCCAAACTACAGACCCTTCCTGTGGAGCTCTGAGGCTGAGGCAAAGGTGGAGATTGGCAAGTTCCTGACCAGCGCAGACATTCTGAAGGTATCTGAAGAGGAGATGACCCTGCTGACAGGCGAAACTGACCTAGCCAAAGGCGCAGACAAGCTCGCAGTGCAGGGTGCGGCGGTCGTGCTGGTGTCCTTGGGGGCAGACGGGGCGTACTATCGCTGTGCGGACGGCGCAGGCAAGCTCAGCACCTATGATGTAAAAACGATCGACACCACGGGCGCAGGCGATGCCTTTTTGGGCGCAGTGCTCTATCAGCTTAAGGATAAAAGCCGTGCTCAGCTGGAAGCAATCACCAAGGGCGAGCTTGCGGCGATAGTCGACTTTGCAAATGCGGCAGGCTCGCTGACTACCACCAAAAAGGGCGCAATACCTGCGCTGCCAAGCTTAGCGGAGATTGTTAGCTGCCAAAAATCTAAACATTAGATGTGGAGGAACAGGTTGATGCAAGGGACTTAAGGTCCCTTTGCGTCAACACTAAGTTGGTTCACTTGTAGCCTCATGCGCAAGAACTAGGTATTTAAGATCACTTTTAGTTTTTCCATTAGCAGCACTTTTCTTGCCTCAATAAAGTCTCCAAAATTATTTAAGTCCAAATTGACATTCGGAATCAAATGGTTTGCTAAAAATTTATCCTTGTCTTTACCCTTTGTCTGCTGACTCACCCAGTCATTTAGGGCTTGATCTTGTTTGGACATATTTTCGTTAGCATCTAGCATTTGAAGATTCAAAATAGAATTAAAAACAACCCAGCCATACCCATCTTTATCTTCTTGCTTCAATTTGTTATAGGTTGATGCAGGGTGTAGATGATCTTGCTGAAAATTATTATTTTTGTAGTCCAAATCAGGATATAACATTGCCAAAATTGAGAAACTATACGAATTGTCTTTTTGCGTGGTCAGCAATTCAGCAATAAACTCATCACCAATATCTGTCATTCTCTTAATCCCTGAGTTGATAGCACTAGCAGGAAAGTTTGTGGTAGATTGCAAAAATTCTGCGTTAATGTCTTTCGTAAACGTATTTCTAGCTTGCATTAATGAAGTATCCGAATTTGCACCAAAAATTCTTCTGAGAAGTACCGTAAGTAACCAATTTTTGATAGCAATTCGGTCTTCTTTCCATGTTATTTTTGTAGCAAAGTCTGTATAGATGTTTTTGTGATATAAATAGTACAAAATAGGTAGCGTGGCATTATAAGAAGTTAAGGTATAAGATGTTAACCCAAATGTTTTAAGCAGATCGAAAAGGCTTGTAACAGCGTCTCTGATGGACTCCCATTGCTGTTCTATTTTTGCTACAAACTCGCTGTTGAAATTAATGATATTGTAGCGAATGTCTTTATGATGTAAAAACAAAAATGCTTTCAATATGTAGTCCTTATTAAGAGTGAAGCCCTTGCTGTTCACGCTGTCCACTAGGCCATTAATTTCTGTGCGGGCATCTTTTTGCTTCCAGTTTGCAACTGCAATGGAAAACAATATGTCAGAATAGCTTAAGGCTGTGCCGCCTGAGTTAATTCGCACAAAAATATTTACAGCTTTATCGGGATTTTGCTCATCTTCTTCGTAGTAGTTTATGTTTAGGTCAGTGAACATTGCTTTATCCAGACGTTTGAGCATTTTTTTGGAATCTTTGCTCAAGCTATTATCTTCTGCAAAATCATCTAAGTCATACTCTTCTTGATGCAATGATAGAATTCGCCCTACTCGAAACCATACATGCGAGTTATGATCATAGTATAAATCTTCTTCTTTAGTTTTAATTTTATCAATAAATGAAAACATAAACTTTTTATTAGATTCTTCACTGTATGTTTTACTTATGTCTAAGTACAGGTGCTTGGTGGGAAAGTTCTTTTCACTATAAACCCATGGAAGATATTTCTCTTTGGAAGCGTAACTTCCGCACAAGCCTATGTGTAGTGCCGTTAGCCTCTGTTGCCCGTCCAAAATAGCATGGAAGTCATTGATGCTGTCTGTTGCCATTAAGTCATTATGTACTTTGTGTGCTTCTACGAACGTATCTAAGAATTGGTAAAAACGAAAATCTGTTTTTGTAACCCCTTTTACCTTCCAAAAAAGCATAGAACTAATGGGGTAACCCTGCATTAAAGAGTCAAACAGTTGCTCAATTTGCCATGGTTTCCACACAAATTCTCTTTGAAATGCGGGTAGTAGATACTCTTTTTTGCGTATTCTATCAATTGCCTGATGAATTGTAATTGGTGCTTGAAATCCTGCCACAATGCCTCCCTGTTGCGCACATAACATATATTGACTTATTGTTTGATTGCACATTATCATTTTTTTTTTTTTGAAAAATCAAGCAAAATTTTCATGACGATATGCTTGACTACCACCAAAATTTCTTTTGAACTTTTTAACCGCTTATCTGTCTTTTTGCATAAGGAGTTTACTTATGCAACTTCACACTCTGCTCAGTCTGTTATTGGCTCTCATGCTCTCAGCCTGCGTTGGTGTTGGGGTAAAGGGAGAGCTGACCACAGAAAGCACTGCTGGCGGCGTGGTATATACTGAGGCAGGCTTCGCCTTCCTGAAAGTTGGCGTTGAAGTGGGCTCACTGCAAACCAACCTAGACGGTGTGGATGCTGGTGCCATGCAGGCAGATGTCAATAATATGGGCGGCAAACATGGCTACGAATACATCACTCCCTACATAGGCTTATTCATACCAACTTCAGATTATGCCGAGAGTATGTTATACCTAAACTACGGTATACCAATGCTACTAGGCGACAGCGCAGACAGCAGTAGCAGATCAATGGAACTAGGCTGGATGTTCTCTGTTTATGATAAATCTGACATATTCGCCTACTTAAGCCTAGGCTATAAGTGGCAACATATCGATGGGATGGACCTTGGCAGCACCAAAGAAGACTTCAATACAGAAATGCTCGTACTGGGATTTGGAATTTATTTTGTATCTCCACCCATGCATATTTAACCTATTTATCTAATTTTTGTCAATTATCTAGAGTGGCTAATTGTACTGATCTTAGCCTTCACATTCGCCTCGCTATGCTTGCAAATGTGAATTATCAGTACAATATAGCCACTGCACAATTATCTATACCAGCCCCTATATTTTAAATAACAGACTGATTGCATTCGTTAATACCTGCGGTCAATAGAGAATTTGGTAATAATGATTGCATTAGTTGCGGTTGTTTGTTAGAATTGCTGATATTATTGTCTACATCATCCAATATAGAATAATAAATTGAGGTGGATAGCATGGTATTAGCAACATCCAAGCTACAAGAATTGATAAAAAATAAAGATATGAACCTGT
>JAITWL010000079.1 GCA_031285285.1 Deferribacteraceae bacterium
AATGTGCCCAAGATGTTGATGAAGAGGCTATTGATAATTGTGAAATGATACTTATGCCAATAACAAATTCTCCACGATCTGGCGAATGTGCTTATGATGGCGAATTAGATATGTGGAAATTTGACCCAGACAAGCCTTTTCCACAGCCACAACAAAAGAAAGTACGCAGATATAAGCGTGTGCAAGAAGGCTAATTTGGAATTTAATATTTCGTCTAATGATTCGTCAGTTCCTCAAGCTGCTGTTCCAGCCTGAGGATATGTTCTTGCATGCCTATTATCATCTCCACGCCAGCTATATTGATGCCCATCTCGCGGGTTAGCTTTAATACGTAACGCAGCCGCTCGACGTCGTCATCAGAATAGCGCCGCTTGTTGCCATCTGTCCGCGCAGGTTTTAATAGCCCCATCCGCTCATATTGCCTGATGGTCTGAGGATGCAAGTCGAGCATCTCCGAGACGACGCTGATCATATACACACCACGAGCTTTCATGGCTAGATTAACCCAGCTGAAAGCAGCTTATCACGGTTTGGCCGTGGGTAACGCTCCATCATCTCAGCAATGGCAGCTAAATCCTCTTTTGAGGAAATCTCGGGAATCTGTATATGCAACACCACATATAGATCGCCCTTGCCGCTGCCTTTCAACTGGGGCACTCCGCGCTCTTTTAGGCGACATTTCTTGCCTTCTTGTGCGCCAGCTGGCACTTTCAGATTCACAGGGCCATAAGGTGTAGGTATCTGTAAGCTTGTGCCAAGTATAGCTTCAAATACATCCACAGTGACAGCCAGTTCCAAGTTGCTACCGTTGCGTTCGTATACTGGATGCTTGGCTACATTAGGCACTATGTATAGATCGCCGCTTGGCCCACCATTGAAGCCTGCTTCGCCTTTGCCTGCCACGCGAATCTTTGATCCAGTATCCACCCCAGCGGGTATTTTTACCTTGATCCGCTCAGAACCGCTGACATTCAGCTCATATTCATTGCCCTTGATCACATCTGCGAAAGGGATATTGATTGTATACTGTATATCAGAGCCTTTTCTCGGCCGCCTACCACCGCCACGGCTTGCTCCCATACCCATACCGCCGAATAGATCGCCGATAAGGTCTTCCATGCTCATTCCACCAAATTTGAAATTTCGCATGTCTTCATAGTTCATATTGTTAAAATTATAGCCTTGCCCGCTATGGGAGAAGGCTTCATGGCCTACGGCGTCATACTGCGCCTTTTTATCCTTATCTGATAGGACGGCATAGGCCTCAGACACTTCTTTAAACTTTGTTTCGGCGCTTTTATCGCCTTGGTTCACGTCTGGGTGATACTTGCGTGCAAGCTTTCTATACGCTTTTTTGATCTCATCTTCGCTTGCCGTCTTTGCTACGCCAAGTGTGTCATAATAACTAGTCATACTGCTTAATTTTATCCTAATCTTCTTTTATTATTTATTCTCAGGTCTTTGGCAGAGCCACACTGCGGTACGCCGCTCCGCAATTCAGTTGCCACTGCGTGGCTCGTCTTGCGACAACCCCAAACCCCTTCTAGGGGCTTTAAGGTATTAATCTTCTTTTATTATTTATTCTCAGGCTTTTAGCCTTCGAGGATCGCGGCTTTATCCTTGGAGGCAGAGCCATACTGCGGTACGCCGCTCCGCAATTCAGTCGCCACTGCGTGGCTCGTCTTGCGACAACCCCAAACCCCTTCTAGGGGCTTTAAGGTATTAATCTTCTTTTATTATTTTAACATTCACGCTCTGGCTTTGGGTGTTCTTTTTCACAGTGATTGTCAGCACGCCGCTTTTGAGCGAAGCTGTGACAGACGTGGGGTCTACATTAGCAGGCACAGTGAATGATCTGGCAAATTTGCCAAATGGCCGCTCAAGCCTATAGTAGCTATCAGCATCGCTTTCTGCTGGCGCTGGCTTCTCTCCGCGGAGCAGGAGCAGCCCATTCTCAATGCGCACATCAATATCGTCTTCCGATAAGCCTGGAAGCTCCGCCAGAATAACAATAGCATCGCTAGACTCATAGATGTCCACAGCTGGCTGCCATTGACTTTTATTTTCGCTACCAAATTGCTGAAACATGCGGTTCATCCGATCCGAAATATTAAGCACATCCCTCAAAGGATCCCAGTTTTTTGAACTCATAATAGTCACCTCACACTACATATATAATAAAACATGAGTGCGAGTGTGTCAAGTGTGAAAAATCTCATGCATAATTTCCCTGACAATTCATTTTTTTTATAGTATACTTTGCGTTCATACAACTGCATCAATCAAAAGGAAGCAAAAATGATAAAGTTACTATTCACAGATATGGATGGCACATTGCTAAGAGATAATAAAGACATGCCTGCACGCGCCAAAGAAGTGTTGGGAGCCATTGCTGATAAGGGCGTGATCGCTGGCATAGCCACTGGGCGCTCGCTACCTTCGCTTTATCGCGATTTTGCTGGCATTGAGACTCAGCTCGCCTATATTGCTGAAAATGGCGCTATCGTGCAATATAAGGGCGAATATATCTGCAAAGAGGTGATGGATCGTGAGCTTGTGCAACGCATTCTTCGCACTGCACTTAGCCTTGATGACGTATATCCTGTGGTGGCTTGCGCAACAAGCGCCTATATAGGGCTTGTTGGCGATGAGCTAACAGCACAATTTAGATACTATTATCCCACTATCCATGTGATGGATGATTTGCTACAAGTGGATGATGATATAGTGAAAGTGGCTCTCTATTGTAGCAAACATCAAGCAGAACAAGTATTTGCGGCATTTAGTGATTTCACAGATGTTGGCATCAGCATATCAGGTGCAGATTGGGTAGATTTATCCACAAAAGGCGTGAATAAAGGCCGAGGCATAGCAGAATTTCAGAAGCGATTCAATATCACAAAGGCTGAGACAATGGCCTTTGGCGACTATATGAACGACTATGAAATGCTGCAAAACGCTGGCGAATCATACGCTATGGACAATGCCTACCCCAAGGTCAAAGAAGTTTGCAAATATGTGATAGGCACAAACGAAGAAGAAGCAGTGATTAAGGTGTTGCTGGAAAAATTTGAAATTTAATGCGCCACAATCGCACATTTCCACTTTACTTTTTAGCCATCTCGTGAGAGAGTATCATTATCATATGTCATTTGCGTACAGAGACTGAATAGTATGCGAAATAAAAGGAGTAACTAACATGCACGATATGGGGAAGCGTCTAAAAAAATTGCGTACATCGCTCAGCTTAACACAGACTGAATTTGCCGAGCGGATTGGTAAGAAACTACGGACTGTGCAGGATTATGAAGCAGGTATCCGCGGCATAGATGCCACAGTTGGCAAGCTTTTGAGCTATGAATTTGGCGTGAATCCTGAGTGGATGCGCAATGGCGAAGGCGGTATGCTATCGTATGAGCGTGTGGAGGATGGCGAATGCCTTATTCCTTTATATAATGTCTATGCTAGTGCTGGTTATGGCGCTTGGGCAAATGGCGAGTCTGTGGTTGGCTACTATAAGATGCCTATCACGATGGTGAAAAGAGAATGGAAGGCACAGCCCAAAAATATCGCAATGCTACATGTGAAGGGTGATTCCATGATACCACTCTTGCAAAATGGAGATCTAGTCGCCATTGATTGTAGCCGCAAAGAGGCTGTTAAAGGGCTATACGTCTGTCGCATAGAAAACGATCTCTATATCAAGAATGTGGCCTTTCAAGATAAAGTGGTGGTGCTTTCAAGTGAAAACACCAGCTATGAGCCAATAGTGACCCCATATGAAG
>JAITWL010000131.1 GCA_031285285.1 Deferribacteraceae bacterium
TGGGTGAGAAAGAAGATGAGCTACTTGATGAAGCCCGCGCCGAAAAGCCGAGAATCAAGGTAAAAGGCGCAGTGTATGAAGGCATCACAGTGTCATTCTTCAATAGCTCGTCCACTATCCGCGAGCGTGCAGAAAATATAGTATTTTACCTAGATGTGAAATATAAAGAGGTGGCCTGGGTAAGCCTGAAAGACGCGAATACTATTGATGATTTGTAGATTTTATGTAGGTATCATCAATGGTGTTTTGTCATCGGCTTGTAGAGGCTTTCTTGCCAAATCTCACAGTTGCCATAAATAGCCAAAGCGTGCCGTCATCAAGTCGACAATGCCTATGGCTATCATCGAATCCTGCACCACACGTGCTCTATGGATGATTGCGGGATCGTGTCGGCCTTTGATGCTTAGCTGCACTGGCTCTGCTGTCTTCATATTCACGCTTTGCTGCGGTTGGCCTATTGATGGGGTGGGCTTGATCACTGTACGCAGCTTTAGTGGCATGCCATTGGTGATGCCGCCATTCAAGCCACCATTATTATTAGTTGCTGTGCGGATTTCGCCAGCTTCTGCTATGAATGGATCGTTTGCTTCGCTGCCCTTCAGCCCTGCAAAGCCAAAGCCAAGGCCAAATTCCACGCCTTTCACAGCTGGCACAGAAAAAAGCAGCTTCGCCAACACGCTTTCCACTGAATCAAAGAATGGCTCGCCGATGCCAGCAGGCAGGCCAATCACAGCGCTTTCGATGATGCCGCCAACAGAATCTTGTGCCTTGGCTGCCTCTTCGATGGCTGCAACCATAGCTACGCCCGTAGCTTCATTAAGCACAGGAAAATATAGTTTATCAAGCGCTGCGATCTCGGCTGCAAGCGTGCTTACATCATCAGAGAATGCTTGATCGTTGATATTGGCTACTTGCAAGATATGGCTGCCAATATGGATGCCCTTGCTAGCGAGAATCTGCATACATATCGCACCTGCTGCCACCAATGGGGCTGTGAGCCTGCCAGAGAAGTGGCCACCGCCGCGATAATCTTGGTAGCCAAGATATTTTTTCTCAGCGCTATAATCTGCATGGGCTGGGCGTGGGATGTCTTTCGTTGCTGCATAGTCGCCGCTATGCTGGGCGCTATTGCGTATCATTATGCACAGCGGCGTACCTGTGGTGTGTCCATTGAAAAAGCCGCTGATAAGCTCGGGCTCATCAGCTTCATGGCGTGGGGTGGATATAGCGCCCTTGGCTCTGCGCTTATCAAGCTGCGCCCGCATGAAATCAAGATCTATCTTGATTCCTGGCGCAAGGCCATCTATCAGCACACCTATAGCCTCGCCATGAGATTCACCAAAAAGATTGATTTTAATAGTATTCATGGTTTTGATTATATCGTTTTAATTGACACTCAGCAACATCAAGTTTTTAAGTGCAAGATGTTGCCATCATTCACTTGACAGCTACTTCTGTTGATAATATTCTGCGTCCAATCGGCCACTTGTGCCAAAGCTTTCGGAGAATGATTTTATTGCTACAGGCTCAGCTGATGGCGTGAAATTATCCATGCCAAGGGCAGATTATATGCAAAAGAAGATGAAAAATATAAAAATATTGATATATATTGCCATATGGGCAATTTAGAAGTTTTTATATAAATCAGATGCCCACAGGGCGGGGTAGTGGTTCCTTAGCCTTAAACCATCGCTATGATTATGAGTGTAATATAAATTAGTAGCCATAATTAATGCGATAAGTTGTAATGCTTACATGCATAGCTATTACCAATGGCTAAAAGCTGTGGATCACTACCCCGTCAGGCTTCGCCTGACACCCCTTCTACAAGAAGGGGATTTTATGCAATTTCCTAATAAAATATGCCTTTATCCTTCGTCATTGCGAGCTCTGCGAAGCAATCTAGGATTCAGGATTATGATGGCTCATGCGAAGCAATACAGCGTTCCTAAATAATTGTCGGCCAGAGGCCTCGCAATGACGGAATTATGGAAACCTATTAATCTACTTTAAATTGTGACACGACAGCTGTTAGCTCTTCTGCTTGATTTTGCAAGTGTGCAACTGTCGCAGCCACTTCGCTCACGGCGTGCACACTTTCTTCAATGCCAGATGCCAGCCCTTGGGTGTTATCTGAGATATTGTGAATCATGTTGAACTGATTGCTGATTTCGTTATTGATATTATTAAGCGATGCACTCACATCCGAAGATGCGCCCACAATCTGATTCATCAGTGCGCCTGTCTGGGTGATCCCTTCCATACCTTGCTCCACGCTATCCACTGTACGCGACATCTCGGTAGATGCTGTGCCAGTGTCTCTTTGCAGAGTAGTGATGATAGTGGCGATCTCGTTAGTGGATGTCTGCGTGCCCTCCGCGAGCTTACGCACCTCATCGGCTACCACAGCGAATCCACGACCAGCTTCACCAGCCCTAGCGGCTTCAATAGCGGCATTCAGCGCTAACAAGTTTGTTTGGTCAGCAATACCTGAAATAACGGTCAATATTTCTCCAATTTTCACGGAAGATTGGGATAGATTTTGGATAGTCGTTGACAGCTGTGATGTTTGTGATTTGATCGATTGCATGGTCGACATAACGCCTTGCAGCTCAGCATTGCCGCGCTCCACTGCGCCGCCAGCCTGATCCATCGTGTCGCGGCCGTGCTGCACAGTATTCACTATGCCTTGAGACACTTCATTCATCACATTCATATTATTAGCCACGCCAGATACTTGCTCAGATTGAGCATTAAATGTGGTGCTCAGCTGATCCATAGTGGCCGCAAGCTGAGTATTACCAGAGGCGACATTATCAGAGGTTTCTTTCACCTTGCCAATAATTTTTTGTATGTTTGCTACAAATGTATTCACATGTGTGCCTAGCTGCCCAATTTCATCTTCGGATGTGACAGAGATACGCTTAGTTAGGTCGCCATCGCCAGAAGTGAAATCCGCCATGACTAGCACAAAGGCTCTTAGCTTTTTGATGATGGCCACATTCACATAGAATACAGCTATCACGCCCACAATAGTGGTGATAATAGCAAAGATGACAGACAACATAGTTGCTTGGCTAAGATCAGACGATAGTGTATCTGCTGCTTCCTTTGATGATGTGAGCGACAGGCTAGTTATATTAGCTACGCCCACTGTGAGCCTCTTAGCAAGCGGAGTTCGCTGCTTATTAAGATCATCAAGCTCCACTAGCAGGGCTATAGCTCTGATAGCATCTGTTGAAATCGCATCAAATAAGGCCTTGTTATCGGCATGCATGCCACGCCCAAGTGGAGATGCCATCATAGAGCCAAGCTCATCAAATTGTTTCCCCATAGTTTCCACTACAGGCGCAAGGGTCGTGCCTATAGTGGAATCGCGCGTAGCAATTGCCAGCTCAATAGCGCCTTGCCCACGCTCATTTGACATGATAATATCCATCAAAAGAGTGGCAATGCGCGAAGATGCCTCACCTCCATAAAATCTTTCAATGCCGCATCAGAGTAAGCAATTCTATTAAGATATTGATTTTCAAGGCTATCATGAGGAGCTATTGCTTCTCCCAATAAAGGATCATACGGCCCATGAGTAGAGGAAGTGA
>JAITWL010000180.1 GCA_031285285.1 Deferribacteraceae bacterium
TCGCCATACCACTGTGTATAAGCGGCATTTATGGAAATATTGCGATAAAATGGCAAAGCGCCTTGAAGACGAATATCCCAACCTCTGGCTGGGCGCTCTTCCACAAGCATGCCTATATAGTCATCTGAGTCTTCCCAATCAGAGAGCGGAATATACAAATTGGAAGATAGCCTAAGCCAGTCATATTGCGCCTCTATACCAATGCTTGCGCGCTGGTGGCTACGAGTGAAATCATAATCAAAAAAAGCATTGTAGCCAAGCATCCAAGAGCCAGAATCTTCTGCGCCGCTAGGATACCAGCGTTGGCCAAGACCCAAGTTGCCTATCCATCGGTCATCGCCATTTATAGCAGGCATCGGTTGAGCCGCAATGTGTGTAAAAATAGTAGTATATTGTCCATCATAAAACGGGCAGAGCAGCTCACCCTCCCCATTGATATCGTCATTTCCTCCTGTAAGATTAAAGCGGATGCGACATTTATCTATCCAGACCTTATCAGGTTGCGCCTCAGCAGGTATGTTCACAATGGGTTCAGGCTCAGGCTCGACAATTGGCTCTTCCACTATTGGCGCAGCCATAGGAGCGGCCTCGATAACTGGTTCTGGTTCTATCACTGGCTCAGGCTCCACAATCGGAGCAAACATAGGTGCAGCTTCGACGACTGGCTCGGGCTCTGGTTCTGATTCTACCACAGGTTCAGGTTCTGGCGGTGGAATCGGCACAACTGCTGCCCTATCTTCATATATATCCACCCGCCTATTTTGCGCTGTGTTTCCAGTGGTTCCAAAGCCGCCAGTCTTTATATTAGTGGGATCTATACCATTATTCACAAGTATTGCAGCCATTGCCTTTGCCCGAAGGTGCGAAAGCTCATTATTATCTTTATAAGGCGCTCGCTTGCTCACACGTACGCTATCAGCATGACCATAGAGGTAATATATTTTGCTTTTATCAAGCGTCGCCAGCGCCTCTATATCAGCCTTTGTAAGTGTTGGTTGAGTCTTGCCTAAGCCAAAATAAACTGTGGCAACAAGGGAAAGATTTTCCAGATCATCTTGTGAATCTCGAGGGCTTGCATTTTGTTGACGGGGGGGGGGTATTTTGCGCTGCAGGAGCGGGCTCTTGAGCTAAAGCAATATTTGGCGCAAGGGTAAGTAGCGGCAGCTTATCGCCGATACCGAATAAATAGCATAATGACAAAAGAAGCCACGCAACTCTTTTGCAAGCCATCCAGATACCCTCAGAATATAATAACTCTTCAGAACCTATTAAAATGCCAGTAATGAAAAAGATATCACAGATGATTAAACTTTGTAAAGATAAAAATTTCCTGTGTAAAAAATTTTTCCTATAATTTTTTTATAGATATTTATATCAATATAAACTATTCTTCCCGTGGTAATACAAACAAAAGGACATATTCACAATGGAAATTACAATCGCAACTCGTGGATCTGCACTCGCGCTATGGCAGGCTAATCACATAAAGGCACTTATCGAGGCTGAGCACCCTAGCGTAGTTGTGGCTTTGAATATCATCAAGACTAGCGGCGACAAGATTCAAGATGTGCCGCTTGCAAAAATTGGCGGCAAAGGGCTATTTGTGAAAGAGATAGAGGAGGCGCTGCTTGCTGGCACTGCTGATTTGGCCGTGCATAGCATGAAAGATGTGCCAGTGGCACTGCCAGATTCGCTAGAAATATTTGCAAACCCACGCCGCGAATCGCCTTTTGATGCTCTGCTCTCTGTTAAATTTAACGATATCCATTCGCTGCCAGCGGGCGCTATTGTGGGCACATCATCCCTGCGGCGCAAGCTCCAGCTTTTGAGCCTAAATCCAAATTTGGTGATCAAAGACCTGCGCGGCAATGTTGATACGCGCATACGAAAGCTGCTTGATGGCGAATATGATGCCATTATACTTGCACAATCAGGCCTCAATCGGCTTGGTCAGATAGAGCATATCAGAGAGACTATAGCCGCTGATGCTATGCTGCCTGCCATCTGCCAAGGTGCGTTAGGTATAGAAGTGCGCAAAGACGATAGCTCTGTGAAGGCGCTACTAGCTTTTTTGAAGGATAAAGATACTGAAACAGCTTTGACTGCTGAGCGTGCCTATCTTACTAAGCTAGAAGGCGGCTGCCAAGCACCTATCGGCGGCTATGCAACTCTGCAAAATGGTAAACTATTGCTGCAAGGCTTCCTATCCGATCTTGAAGGCAAGCGAATAATAAAGGATCAGCTGGAAGGCAAGGTTGAGGATGCCGCGAAAATAGGCACTGCGCTAGCTGAGAAAATCTTAGCAGCTGGTGGAGCGGCTATACTCAAGGAAATATATAAGTGAATGGCGCGTCATTGGACTTGTTACGAATGCAAGAATACATGCAAGTTACATGCTGTAATTCCAATTCTTGATAATATGCCTTTCTCCTTCGTCATTAGACTTGTCACGAAACAAGGCCAGAACAAGTCCCCCTTCTTCTAGAAGGGGTGGATTGCAAAGCCTGACGGGGTAGTGATCCACAGCTTTTAGCCATTGGTAATAGCTATGCATGTGA
>JAITWL010000231.1 GCA_031285285.1 Deferribacteraceae bacterium
TTTTTCTGTTAGCACTCTCACAGTTTGCCCAACAAGCCTTTCCGCAGATTGCCGTTGCAAGGCATTGCCTGTGCCGCGCAGCATTCTTGCTCTGCTCAGCTTTTCTTCCTGTGGTATCTGATCATCATAGCTTGCAGCTGGCGTATTTGGGCGGGCAGAGTATGGGAAAACGTGCAGAAAGTCAAACTTGCAACTTTCTACAAAATGTAAAGTTTTTAAAAATAGCGCGATCCCCTCATCTGGAAAGCCCACTATTATATCTGCACCGATGGTGACATCAGCTATCTCCTTGCGGAGCTTGTGAATCAGCTCCTCAGCTTTGCTAGCTGAGTATTTGCGCCCCATCCGCCGCAGTATCTCTGTGGAGCCACTTTGCAACGATATGTGAAAGTGTGGCGCGATCTTGCCATTAGAGCGGGCCACTATTTGGATAAGCTCATCTGTGATCTCGGTCACGTATAGCGAGCTTAGGCGTATGCGAAATTCACCATCCAAGGCTATCAAGCGCGCTAGCAATTTATCTAAGCCGCTTTCATATAAGCCAATATGGATGCCTGTTAATACGATTTCTTTATAGCCTTCACACAATAGACGCTGGAATGCAGCCACAGCTTCGTCTTCGCTAATGCTGGTAGGCGCTCCTCGCAGGCTTGGAATGATGCAATAAGTGCAGAAGGCATCGCAGCCATCTTGAATCTTTAGAAAGGCACGAGTTTTTGCTGGTTTTGCAGCTCTAGCAGTCGGGCGTGCCCCTACATTAGATTTAGGAAATAGGACGCGCAATAGCTCGCCCTTTGCGACATTTGGCACGAGCATATCAGCTCCAATGGCTGCTTCATTGCCTTTATATAGCTCTGCCATGCAGCCTGTGGCTATTATAGTGCAGGCTGGCTTTTTCTCTTTGAGTGTGCGCAGGTATCGCTCCCCTTCTTTCTGGGCTTTTTCTGTCACAGCGCAAGTATTGACGATCACAATATCTGCATCGGTTGTTGTTTTACAATATTTCGCCTCTGCCAAATCTGCCAGCTGGGCGATCATTGTATCAGTCTCAGCACTATTCACCTTGCAGCCAAAGGAGATAAAAGCTACCTTTTTTATATATACACCTCAATTAAAAATGTGGCAAAATTTTCATACTTGTTGTATCATAGCACATGGCTAAAAAAAAATCACTCAAAAATAAGCCTGCAGGCGTTGCAATTGAGCCTACAGGCTTCGTTAATTTTAACAAAGCAGCCTATCGTTGGCATGGCGGCGAGCTGGCAGCAGTGCATCTGCCAGAAAGCATATCTAAACAAAGCTTACTCGGGCTTGATGAGCAGCAAGCTCTGCTGAATCGTAATCTCAAGCGCTTCATATCTGGCAAACCTGCGCTAAATGTGCTCCTATGGGGAGAGAAAGGTGCAGGCAAATCAACACTTGTGCGGCTATGGGCGAAGCAATATGCAGCTGTTGGCTTGCGGATAGTGGAGTTTCGCGATACAGACTATTATAGTATCTACGAATTATATCGCATATTCCGCGCCAATGATGAGCTTTCGTTTATCTTGTATTTTGACGATGTATCATTTGATAATAGCGATGAGAATTATCGCGATTTCAAATCAATAGTGGAAGGCGGGCTTGAGAGCAAGCCGCAGAATGTGATCTTCGTGGCGACATCGAATCGCCGCCACCTAGTGAGCGAAAAGGCTGCCGATACTGATGACCTGTATAATAGAGATAGCCAAAATGAGTCCACATCGCTATTTGCGCGTTTTGGGCTGGCAGTCGGATTTTATCCCATAAATAAAGAGCTTTACCTTGATATAGTGAAATACTATTTTGATGCTGAGCAACTGCCAATATATGACGGCTGGCAGCAAGATGCAGAAAATTTTGCTATCGATCATGGCGGCCGTAGCGGGCGAACAGCACAGCAATTTGTGATTTATAAGCAAATACACAATTAGGAGATTACCATGTCTAAAATAATAACTTTCTTCAATCATAAGGGCGGTGTTGGCAAGACAACCTTGGTGCATAATTTAGCTTATGCACTTGCGAAGAAAGGCAAAACAGTACTGCTTGTGGATGCTGATCCTCAAATGAATTTAACAGCTGCTATGTATGGTCTCTCTACAAGCATTGAATACTCACCTGATATTAATTCAATATGGAATCAAAACACTCAAAAGTATATTTCTTTAGTGGAACATTTAGATGTTTATCTCAAAGATGATACCAGCAAAAAAAGTCTATTTCGCACAGTATTGGGCAGCAGTTATATAGATCTTATTTCTGGTAGTATAAATATGTCTGCAAGTGAGGCTGACCTATTTCAGATTGTTAAAAATAACAACGATTTTACCAGAAGTATACCAAACAAATTTCAAAATGCGTTAAGAGAACCTTCACAAAATTATGACTTTACACTTGTTGACACATCTCCGAGCGCAAGTAGTATTGTAAATGGCCTATTCATGATGTCTAGTGACTATTTTATTGCTCCTGTTTCGCCATCCTTTTTTTCATTACAAGCAATTGACAATCTTAGTGAAGTTTTTCGGAATTGGACAGAGTTGCTAAGAAATTTTCAGACTACAAAGGGTTTTAGAGGCTTAGATTTTTCTGTAAAATTTTTAGGTGTTGTAGTTCAGCTTGCAAAAAGATATACGCCCAAAGACAAGAAAGTTACTGAGTTTACTATTGCAACAGAAGACTGGGTAGACAACGTTAACGAAAGCATAAAGAATTTTCAAAAATATATTACCATTAATGGTGGGCTTTCTGTCACAGAACAAGAATTTTCAAAAATATTTTCCAACAGGACACCTTTTATTATAGAAAAATGTTGTGACTTTACGACAAACCTTAGAACCATTGCAGAAAAGGAAGGCATACCTGTAATTGAGCTAACACAAGCTATTTGCAGGAAACATGATAAGACAAAGCGTGTTAGTCTTGTAAACAAAGATGGACAATATTATAAATCCTTTGACAGCATAACTAAATCATATAATACAATAGCAGATAATTTAATCAGGCTATGAATATAACCAAGCTTGCGCCAGAACTAAGCCTGCGGGCGCTTCTGCTATTTGCCATTCTAATAACAGCCTGCTCAGGAAAGGTGCAAACATTTCATTTTGATTCAAATGTTGATCATATTTTGGTGAGTTCAGGCGAGCAAAGCTGCGTTGCTCCATGCAAGCTAGAGCTTGGGCTTAATAGCGGCTTTGTTGTGAGCAATTCTGCATATTTTAATGAAAGAGAAATCAATGCCCAAGCTTCAAGTCTGCAAAATATTTCAGACTCAATCGACAGCCATGCGAATCAAATAAATACAATGCTTGGGGAATTCAAGCTGTGAGGCCTACTGAATCGTCACGCTTTTCAGCCGCTTCACAGCTTCCACACTGATAAGCCCTTCATATTGCATGCGAATCTCTTTGCTTGAATGCCTCGATTCGCTAGAGCCAACGTTCGCCAAGATATATGGCGCTGTGACGTCCAATTTATATGGGGCTTGGAGGAGAAGGTGCGACAGATCGAGCGTGCTTTGGCTAAAGCTATTATCCGCGCCCACTTGCAGCCGAAGCACGCTAAGGAGCTCAGCTTGATAAGAGCCAATCCTGAATCGGCCGTTTAGCTCTGTCTTCTCATGCTTACTCACTATATAAAGCGCTGGATATATGCCTTCTAGCTCGCTTTCATTCCGCTTATCGCTCCCCATAGGCAGGAATGGCTGCATGAAGTCTTCATATATCACAGCTCCAGCGCTATCGCTCAGCTGCAAGCGAAGCTGGATATCATATGGGCTGCCAATTTGCAGCTCATCCATATAAGTTTGGTTGAAAAATCGGCGATAATGCTCGCTAAGACGGTAGATTTCCACTACATCCTTGCCATTGCGAGTGATCACCGTCGCATAGGTGCGCTCATTCAGTAAATCTTTTAGCTTGGCTCCATAATAACCTAGCTTACGCTCACTTGGCGGAGTGTATGTCACAGCTGTGCTTGACATCAGCTCGCCGCCAAGCTCACGAGTCACTATATCTATCATGCGCTGTGCTTTTTGCTGATAGCGCTGCGGATCAACTGATAACACAAAGCTTACCACGAATGGAATCTTGCCATCCTTTACCTGCGCTTGATTATAATCAATACTTTCTATCTTCACCGCTAACACATCATGAAGATTGCCAAATAAGCCAGCAAACTCTTTGATAATACGAGCTTTTTTCGCTTCATCATTCTGAATCATTGTTGCAATGGAGTCTATGCGCAACCTATACATAACTGCATTCAGCGCATTGATGGCAGCTGTCAGCTTGGTATAATTCACTCTGGCAGCTATTTCCATCGAATCGCTTCTGCTTGTTATTGTAGTGCTGCTTTTGACGAACTCTGCCTCACGCAGGGGCAGATTCTCAAATATAAGCCTAAAATCAGATATATACGCATCGCCATTTTCGATAGCTATTTCGGATGCCGCGATCACGGCTTCTCCGCGTGCGTCAGCTAGTGCAGCATCGGCAGTGCCGCCAAAGCCTGTGGCGATGACTGTCACATATTTATCAGTGTCGCTTACGCGCTCGCTTGGCGTAATCAGCGCTGGCTGATCGGCAGGCTGCGGGTTGGACGTGCTATTATCGCCAATAGTTCCCTCAGAAGTTAGCTCAGGCGCGAGATCAGCGCTATTTGCACCTTCAATAGCCTTGTCAGCACAAGATAGCAGGATACATGATGCTAAGATGATTAATAGATTCTTCATCTTACGGCTCCTTGTGGTATATCCACCGTCTCCACAAAGATATCGCGAATCCTCATCGCTTGTTCCTGCGGAATATTGGCTGTATATTCAAAGGTCAAATTATTTGTGAATAGCCTGCTATAGATGAAATTTCCTTCCGCTTCCAATCGAAAATTAAAAAATGGCATGATTAGCTTGCTATCATAGGCAGGAAGGTGCTCACCACGCTCAAAAAGCACGCAGTAGCCGCCATTTTCTTCGTATATCATGGCGCAATGCAGCATAGCTTGCAAATCTTTGCCGTGCTCATTCAGCTCAAAAGTCCTGTCATACATGGGAGTTTCAGATTCCCACACTATGGAAAGGCCTGTCTGCGGGATATCTTGCGCACCTCTGAGGCCAAATTCTTTGGTCATCATTATCACAAAATCTTCAAAAATCACAGCCCCTGCGTCATCTTTAAATGTGACATGCACAAAATCATCCCAAAGCCCATCAATCAGCTCTCTGCCATCTATGCCATCAATATAGGCAAATTTACGCATATCTTCGCTCAAATCACGCATATCGTAGGCATCAAATACATAGCCACTGCCTTGCTTGCGCATCAGCATCAGGCGGTAATCTTGAGCTTGCTCGCTAGGGATTGCCATATAGTTGAATTCATTAAAAGGCGTATCCCTATTAAGAAATGTATATTGCGCAACTGCTTTTGTCTCCACTGCGCCTATATCTTCCACTAACACCTTGGCAATAGCTGCGCGACGTGCTTCATATTTTTGCCAATCAATTGCCACATTGAAAATTATTGACACTGGCAGCAAGCCATCTTTCACATCCGCTGTGTAAAAATGTACATCCCTGATATTGATAGAGAAAAGGCTGTTGATATCGCCAAAATTGCGGCGGAATGCTCTTCGTATATTTTCAATCTTATTAGAATAATCTGAAATCGAGGCCAAAAGCTGCGAATGCGCCTCTGCCGAATCAGCCACCTCAAGCACGGCCATATTCAGGCTATTGAGCTTATCTGCAAGCTTGCGCTTAGCCACCTGCGCCTCTATGCTCACGCGGTAGCCATCACTAGACTGGCCTTTGTATGTGAGGGTCTCATAGGAAAGCACATAGCTCATTGGCACGCGTGAGATTTGCTCATAGATAAGCTCGCCATTCTTCACATAAGTTTCGCTAGTGAGCAACGTTCCCGCTACTCGCTCCACTGCTACTGTAAGCGCATTACGAATGGCTTCTTCCATAGTGCGCCCACTGCCGCTCACGATGACGCTTTGCATCTCTGCATGCATTGGCAGCTCTACATCTGGGATAATGAGCGTATTTTGACCATAGAGCGGCAAGGCAAAAAGCATAAAAACGATAACTAATTTCTTCATTGCATCTTCTCTATGGTGATAGTATTCACACTTCGGATAAGCTCAAGACTGATACTATCTTGGTAGCCAAGCATTAGTTTATCCATAGCCAGCTGCTTGCTGCCAGCCTCGATGTGAATATATGGAGTGACCTTAGACGCTGTCAAGCCAAAGCTTTTCAGGCTGAGCTCTTTATTATCCACCCATGCGCCAGCCATCTTGCCGTCTTTGTCGTTAAAAAACGCGCTGATCTTGTCTTTGACAGGGAAAAGTGAGAAAGTGTTCTCATATATCAGCTTTCCAGCGGCATCCCTAAAGCGAATCATGAATTGCGCCTTATTGTCAGCAAGGATCTTGCTAATCTCTTCTCGATACGCGAGATCTAGCTTATATGCTTGCAGCACATAGCGCTGGCCAAGCCTTAGAGCGATTTGCAAATCATTTTTCTTAGTATAGTCTTGATTGAGTATGGTTTGGACGTTTTCAACTGCCATAGCTGAGCCAACGCTAAATCTAGACTTCTCTGGAGCATAAGTCCCCGCTACGCCTGTGTTTTCAGCTATCATAAAGTGCGCAATATCGTCGGTCAGCTGTCGCATAGCCTTGTCATATGCGGCATAATCCGCCTCTATGCGAAAGCGCACCACAAAAGGCATGCGATTATTCACAAGCTGTGCCTCATCAAAATAGATATTGTCAATAGTGAACTTAATATAATTAGACAAATGTAGGAGCTGCGGCCACTGGCTGGCAATATACTTCCGCGTATCCTCTATTCGAGCGGCATTCACCATCACGCCGCTATACGCCTGCTCGGAATCGACCTCCAACAAGGCAATATTCATCGACTGTAGAGCGGTAAGCAGCCGCTGAGTATCCACATCAGCCTCGATGACTGTGCGCACGCTACCATTCTCACGCCTGACAGCGAGCACATTGTAGTTTTTCACATAGCCAGCAGTTTTGGAGGTGATGGTCTCATCAAGCAGTTGTTTGTTTTCGATAATCAGCTCCGAGCGCACATGCGCACCCAACACTTGCTCGATAGCACTTACCAATGCGCTATCTAACGAACTTTGCTCATCTACACCATAACCAGTGGCGATCACAGGCTCTGCTGAATATGAGAATGCCGCAAAGGCTAAGATTATCAGTATGGTTAGAATCTTTATATTCATAATGCCCCCCAAGGGCTATTTTTTTGCAAGTCAATACCTAAGTTGTAGCACTTTTTGCACAAACAGTAAAGTTCATTGTCATATTTGAGAGCGTTGTGTAGAACGGCCTTGTCCAAATTCATAATTTCAGTTATGTTATATGTGTGTAAGGAGTAATTATGAAAAAATTATCTATTATCCTGATTACAGCTGTTGTTTTGATAGCGTTAGCTGTGCTTGGGAATTTTATTATGATACGAGCCACGGCTGATAAGGCGGCTGAGACTGTCGCAAGAGTTATGCGAAATATATCTATCTATGAGTATAAACGGGCTTACCTCAATCCTATCACCAATGCGCTCTATGTGGAAGGGCTGCTAATTGATGATGAGATAGGCATAGACTATGTCAAAGTATCAAAATTTAATGAAGCAGTTTTTAACAAAGTCGTAGCTGATGGGATAGATGGGGAGATCACAGCCACTATTGATTTGCGTGGCATCAATTTTGCTTCTGACAACAGGCAAACGCATATAGGCAGGCTCAAGATGAATGAGCTACAGCTCGCAGTGAGCGGTGATGCTTGGCAGCCAGTCGGCTTTAATGGGCTATTGTTGAAAGATTTACTGCTCACTGGTGGGGATTTAGAAGTGTCCATGACAAGCCTTGAACATAAGGGTGAGTTTCGTCTGCCACATAATCAATCAGCTACAAGCATGCTTTTTAATAATATCAATTCTAGTGTCAATATCAAAGAGCTCTCTTTCAAAGTGAATGAGCTAGACCCAGTAGAGATAAGCTCTATCAGCTCCATTAGCAAATCTGAGCAAGATGGGAGCTTTGCGCAGACTTTGAATATCAATGGCAAACTCTTTGTACTAAATGCTTCTATGAATGGCGTGGCAGAAGACAATGATATTGATAGTGTCATGATATCTGATTTTAACATCAGCTATGAGGATAAAGCTCTGCTGGATTATATCATTACAGCTATAGGGAAAAATACTAAAACTGAGATGTTAGAGGAGCTAGAATACCAAGACTATGAGGAAATACTAGATGGCGATACGTTTAAAACGCTTGTGGTGGACTTTATCAATGATCCGCAGAGCATAACACTTGCTGGCAAGGCACTTGGCGAGCCAGTGTCTGTCTATGATATAATCAATTCGGATATTGCAGAGCATATGGAAATTATGCTCACTGTGAATGATAATACACCCTTCCAGATCAAGCGCAATCCTGAATATAGTGGGTTGGGTAGCGATACAGATAACACACTTGGTGGTATGATAGTGGATTTTGAAAATGTTAGAGCTGGTCGTTGCAACTTTATCGATCATCGCGTTGATGGCGATTATTCAATCACGTTCTCTTGCACCCCTGAGAATGTAGCATTTTTTGAGGGAGCAATCAGCACTGGTGCGCTTGCAAACGAAAAAGGGCCATTCTATATTGAATATAATAGCAACAATGAAGTCACTTTCACTGATAATGCTGATGGCTACGAAGCTTGGGGTGGCGAAGATGAAAGCGAAGAATACTATGAAAATGCTAATAGTGACAAGGCAGGTGGCCAGTATTTAGATTTTATCACTGC
>JAITWL010000134.1 GCA_031285285.1 Deferribacteraceae bacterium
CGTTTTTTGTGCCTACATATATTCCTGAGGCTGATTACACATTCTATTTTGGCACAAACGTTGCTGAGGAAGAAGTCTATGCTGCACTACCTAAAACGCGCAATATCATCACCATCGTGGCTGTATTAGCCGTAGCGCTGGTAGTGACAGTGATCGTGTTGATTGTGCGAAAACTAATGAAGCAACTGGGCGGCGAGCCGCAGTATGTCATAGAAAAAGTGAATCATATTGCTGATGGTGATTTTACTACTGAGCTGAATGTGAGGCCTGGCGACACAGCTAGCCTTGTGTTTCACATACAAGCTATGGTGAGAGAGCTACGCAACATCATCACACATAGCATTGATATTGCAGGCACGCTGAGCACAGCAAGCGTCACACTTTCGGCAGGATCGCAGGAACTTTCCGCTGGTATGGGCGAGCAGGCTGCACGCACAGAGCAGATATCAAGCGCAACTACAGAGATGAGCACCACCACAGCCGATATAGCGCAAAACCTTGATCATATCGCAGTGTTTGCCAATGAAACCAGCGAAAAGGTAGTCAATGGCACTCAAGCTGTGGAAGGAGCGCTGATGGAGATAGAAAAGATTAAAGACACAGCAGATGATGCTTCTGTGCTTGTGAGCGGGCTTGAGAACAAGTCGGCCGAGATTCGCAATATTGTGGAGGCTATCACAGCGATAGCTGACCAAACTAACTTACTAGCACTGAATGCTGCGATAGAAGCTGCTCGTGCAGGCGAGGCGGGGCGCGGATTTGCCGTGGTCGCTGACGAAGTACGCAAGCTGGCAGAGAAGACTCAGCAATCGACTAATGAAATATCAACGCTAGTGGTGGAGATACAGAGTGAGGTGTCAAATGTGGCACGATCTATGCACGGAGTGACAGAGCAAGTCGACCACGGAGTTACATCTTCTCGCGGCATCACGAGCATGCTAGAGGAGATAGACACCACAGTGGCTACACTGAAAGACATGGTGGATAACATATCAGGAGCAACACAGCAGATGAGCGCCACCAGCGCGCAAATTCAACATGATATATCCGAAGTGGCCGTGGTATCAGCCGAAGTGCGCATCACCACCGATCACTTGGCCGAAAATGCCACAAACCTTGACAGCGTCTCTGGCACATTAAAAGAGATGATGGGCAAGTTTCACATATAGATCGAAAAAAATCCCTCTTCTATTGCAGAAGGGGGATTTTTTATCACTAATCAAGCATCTTTCGTTGCGGTTGTCTTAATATGCAACTCCCGCAGCTGCTTATCATCCACATAGTTTGGCGCGTCGCACATCATATCAGTGGCCTTCTGCGTTTTAGGGAAGGCTATCACATCGCGGATAGACTCCGCTCCTGCAAATAATGAAGCCACTCTATCTATGCCAAAGGCGATACCACCATGAGGCGGTGTGCCATATTTTAGCGCATCCACAAAATAACCAAAGCGGCGCTGTAGCTCTTCATCTTTGAAGCCCATTAGCTCAAACATCTGCTTCTGCACATCGCTTCGGTGGATACGAATGCTACCACCGCCGATTTCGCTGCCATTGAGCACAAGGTCGTAAGCTTTTGCACGTGCTTTCTTAGGCTCTGTGCCCAAGAGTGGCACATCCTCGTCCATAGGCGAGGTGAATGGGTGATGCACAGCCACATAGCGGCGCTCTTCGGCATCCCACTCCAGCAGAGGGAAATCAAGCACCCAAGTGAGGCTATATTGCTCAGGCTTAATAAGCCCCAGCATATGTGCCATCTGAATGCGTAGCTTCGACATATACATATTCACAGGGCCAGTCTCGCCAGCACCAAAGAATATGATATCGCCAGCCTTGCCGTCCATCTCGGTCACAATCTTAGCCATCAGCTCTTCGCCAAGAAATTTTATCAGCGGCGATTGTAGGCCGTCTTTATTGATTTTCACATAAGCCAAGCCCTTAGCACCAAGCCCTGTAACAAAATCTGTCAATCCATCAATATCTTTTCTTGAAAATTTCTCAGCAGCACCTTTGGCTGTTACAGCTTTGACAGAGCCTTCTTTGCAAGCTTCTGCAAATACGCCAAAGTTGCAATCAGCCACCAGATGGTTGATTGTCTTTAGATACATTTCAAAGCGTGTGTCTGGCGCGTCATGCCCATATTTTTCCATAGCATCAGCGTAAGTCATCCTTGGAAATGGTGCTGTTAGGTTGATACCTTTCATTTCTTTAAAAAGCTTGATGAATAAACCTTCGATAAGGTCAATCACATCTTGCCTATCAGCAAAGCTCATCTCAATATCAAGCTGAGTAAATTCAGGCTGGCGATCTGCGCGGAGGTCTTCATCACGGAAGCAACGCACGATCTGAAAGTATTTTTCAAAACCGCTCATCATCAGAAGCTGCTTAAACTGCTGTGGAGACTGAGGCAACGCATAAAACTTGCCAGGGTTCACACGACTAGGCACTAGATAATCGCGGGCGCCTTCTGGCGTGCTCACTGTGAGAAATGGAGTTTCGATATCGAGAAAACCACGCTCATAGAGATATTCACGAATCTTACGCGTCAAATCATGGCGCATCATAATATTTTTCTGTAGCTGCGGACGGCGCAGATCAAGATAACGATACTTTAGGCGGATGTCTTCGGATGTCTGATTGAATTCATCCAGCATAAAAGGTGGCGTGAGTGCATTATTTAGTACGCGAATCTCAGAGGTGATCACCTCTATTTCGCCTGTGACAAGGTTTTCATTGCGCATGCCTTCAGGACGTTTGCACACAGTGCCCTTTATGGCGATCACAAATTCGCTACGCAGGCTATCAGCTGTCTGCTGAGCCTCTGGCGCTGATTCATTAAAGACCACCTGAGTGATCCCTTCACGATCGCGCAGATCGACAAATATAACGCCACCATGATCCCTACGACGCTGCACCCAGCCCATCAAGATGACCGTCTCGCCCTCGTTCTTTCCAGTCAGCGAGCCGCAAGAATGCGTCCGCCTCCATTCTGCCATATTTGATAACATCTTTTTTAAACTCTCCCTAAGAATATAAACCTTTTTATACTTAATTATATAAAAAATCAATAGATAGCTGAAATTGTGTCACTATAAAATTTTGTAAAAAATGGCACGATAATTGCTTCTATAAAATCAAGGGTGCAAAAATGAGAAAGACTAACAGTTTTATAAAGGCATTACACTTTGATAAACAAATTGATTTGGGCTATATCTATAAGGCTATTGATGAATTGCAGCAGCTTTGTCGCAACGAGCGCAATGACGAAGTGGATAAACACATCAATGTGGATGTTATTGCTGATATCAAAGATGTATTAAGAAAAGGCTAGCCAATCCTGCCATTTTAGCCTACACTGCTTCTATGAAAAAACTGGCTGCAA
>JAITWL010000291.1 GCA_031285285.1 Deferribacteraceae bacterium
GCCACATCCTGCTGTTGCTTCTGTATATAGCCGTCATACTTGGCTGTGACTTCCACTTGCTGGGCTATGCGTTTACTCATGCGGCTTTCCGTGCTTATCTCACTACCAATAAGCATTGCGATATCGGCATAGTGCATGTCTGGGCGCTTCAATAGCTGCAAAGCGCTGATACCCTGCTCTATAGAGATATTGAGTATCGCAAGCCCTTCTTTATGAGCATGTGGCGAAATGAATGTTTTGCTAAGTCGCTCTAATTCTGTTGATACTGTATCTCGCTCTTTGATAAATCGCTGATAGCGTGATTCTGATATAAGCCCAGCACTATATCCTGCTTCTAGCAAGCGATATTCAGCATTATCCTCGCGAAGGATAAGCCTGTACTCACCTCTGGATGAAAACATGCGATAAGGCTCGTCTGTGCCTTTCATAGTCAAGTCATCTATCATTACGCCGATATAACTATCGCTTCTATTAAGGCTTAGCGGGCTTTTGCCGCTGAGCGATAACACTGCATTGATTCCGGCTACCAAACCTTGCGCAGCTGCTTCCTCATAGCCACTAGTGCCGTTGATTTGCCCTGCAAGATATAGACCCGATACGCGCTTGGTTTCCAGTGTATGTCGCAGCTCTTGTGGGTTGATAAAATCATACTCCACGCAGTAGCCAGGCCGCGTGATGCGGGCATTCTCTAGCCCTTTCATGCTATGAAGCATTGCCAACTGAATATCAAAAGGCAGCGATGTTGTCAGCCCACTTGGGTATACTTCGGTAGATTCAAGCCCTTCGCGCTCCAAAATTATTTGATGGCGGTTCTTTTCAGCAAAGCGCAGCACCTTATCTTCTATCGATGGGCAATATCGGGGGCCAAGTGAATGGATAGTGCCATTGAAGCGGTTCATCCGCTCAAATCCACTGCGTATGATCTCATGCGTATTTTCATTAGTATAAGTCACAGGGCAGCCTATTTGCGGCATCATCACCTGCTCAGTTTCAAAGGAGAAAGGGCTGATATCACTATCGCTCACTATATTATCAAGATCATTCGGATTGATGCTATCCACATGTATTCGCGGCGGCGTATCAGTACGAAAGCGGCGCAGTTCAAAGCCTAGAGAGCTTAGGCGCTCGCTAATGCCAGTGCTGGCCATCTCATTCATACGACCACCAGCGTAAGTGGCTGTGCCTATATGAAGCTGACCATTTAAGAATGTGCCAGCGGCTAGAATTACCTTCTCAGCAAGGAATAGCACACCTATGCGCGTGCTAACACCATATACGCTAGCATCCTCAACGAGAATATCATCTACAAGTGCCTGAATCACTGTAAGAGATGGGGTAGAGAGCACGGTGTCTATCATGCGCTGGCGATAGAGCTGCTTATCAGCCTGCGCACGACTTGACCACACGGCAGCGCCTTTGCTACGATTGAGTATACGAAATTGTATACCTGTGGCATCAATGCACTTGCCCATCTCGCCGCCCAAGGCATCAATATCTTTGACTATATTACCTTTTGCAAGCCCACCTATAGATGGATTGCAGCTCATCTGGCCGATATTATCAATAGAACCTGTTAGAAGCAGTGTTTTCGCTCCGATACGAGCCGCCGCTAGCGCAGCCTCTATGCCAGCATGGCCAGCACCGATCACTATAATGTCATATTTAGCATTCATGCGGCTCACTGCTCTGATAGCTCTCTAAATAGCTTGGAATAATTGCCTGTGCTGGATATGTTATTTTTAACTTATAATTTTGCATTATTGAGAATCTCTTGTATGCGAACCTTGGATTCCTCCAAAGAGACAGAATGCCCAGCTGAGTATTCTTGCTCAGAAATTTCTAACCTCTGCCGCAGCCTCATAACCTCTTCCCGCTTCTCAAAGGCATCTATACTCATCACCACCAAGTCGCCTTCACCATTTTTCGTGATATATATTGGCTCTTCAGACTCTTTTGCCAGCTCTGATATGTAGCCATAGTCGTTTCGTAAAGTTGTTGAGGATTTGATTATCATAGATAGCTCCTTAATTATTCTATTATAATTATAGGAGAATAATGGCAGGATGGCAAGCTTTTTATAGTCTTGTATTCAAAAGTCATCAGATTTCTCTTCTTTCTGTAATATGCAATTTAAAATTGCAATATATTCAATATATTAAGTTGCAAAAATAATCTACTAAGTTAATATGCAATATTAAATTGTAAAAGGGATACAAATGAATACCTTTATCGCACGCTTTTCTCCACAGGTTCTTTTTAAACTACGCCTTGCAATCACATACACACTAATTATTTTAACTATTTTCTCAATTTTTCGTTTCGCACTGCTTTTTATTGAGTAGGATTATTTTGCTTCGCTTCCTAAAGATCAGCTCATTGGTTCATTGCTAAATGGCCTACGCTTTGATATGTCTATCATCGCAACATTTATCATTCCTGCATTTATTTTCATGCTTTTTCCCATAAATAGTAAAAAATATATTATTTTCATGATGATCATTGCTACTTTCTCGTTTTTGACTTGTATTTTGACACTAGCTGGCGATATTGCTTTTTTTGTAATATTTGGCAAACACTTAACAGTTGAGCCCTTGTCCGCGATTTCTCATGCAGGCTTTTTGATTTCTTATGCTTTTAGCGATTATTTGCCAGTTATGCTTGCATTGATCATATTTGCTATTGCAATAGTGATTTTTATTGTGCGCAGAATCAATAAAAAATTTGTTGATGAAAGGCTATCAATGCGCTATTTTTTATCCACAGCTGTTGTGCTCTTCCTGCTAGCAGGCATCATGCTTGCAGGCATACGAGGCAATATGAATCTGCATGGTCAAAATATTAGCCTAATAAGCGCACAAATGTATGGAAACCCAAAAGCCGCAGATCTTATGCTAAACGGTGTTTTCTCTGCATATCAATCTTTGATACACATCACTGATAGAAAGCTATTTTTTACAAAAGATGAAAGCTATGCCATAGCAAGA
>JAITWL010000345.1 GCA_031285285.1 Deferribacteraceae bacterium
CTATCCCAAAGAGATTTATTAAGCTCTACATTTATGTCAAAATGATCTTCTAGTGCTTTTTTTGAGCGTCCAGTCACAAAAATTATCTGATCAATACCTGCGTTAAGCGCTTCTTCGACAGCATACTGTATTAGTGGCTTGTCGACCAATGTTAGCATTTCTTTAGGAATTGCCTTTGTTGCTGGAAGCATACGCGTACCAAACCCTGCAACAGGAAAAACTGCTTTTCTGATCTTTGACATACTATTCCTCCATTTAGTCACTCAATTGTGCCCAAAATATAATATTTTGATTATTAAAATTTTAACACAGAAACACCCATTGTCAACAGTTTTTTCAGTTTTTTCTTGTTTTGTACGGTTTCGCAACATTTATAGATAGCAATTGACTTTTTAACTATGAGTGATTATCATGAGCATTCTAATGAACCTTTAAAACACCAATATTCTGATTATTGGTGGCTATTACTGATGAGCCCCTAAATTGTGCCATACAAGTTTCATTACCCATAAGAGGAGAATAGATGCACGATCAAAGCCTATGGGAAGGCGTGCTCACGAAGATGAGCCAACATGTGAAAGAGGAGCTGATTAACACTTGGCTACGGCCTGCAAAGATTTCCGCTGATGGAGATGCGGTCAATATCTTTGTGCCTCATAAATTTGCAAAAACTTGGGTGGAGAGAGAATATCTTGAGCATATTCGCAAAATTTTGCAAGATGACTATGGCATTGATTCGCCTGTGCAGGTGCAGATTTCGCAGGTGGTCGTGCCCGTTCAGCCCCAGCAGGCAGCCACACCCAAGACAGGCAAGGTCAGCAATTCATCAATAGATAGCATCTTCACCTTTGATAATTTTGTGAATGGCGATAGTAATAACTTTGCCTATAGCGCGGCACAGGCCGTGGCTGAGGGCAATTTCAGCATATATAATCCGCTCTATATCTATGGTGGCACTGGCCTTGGCAAGACGCACCTCATGTATGCCATAGCCAATAAGGTGCGTGAGAAATTTCCAAAAAGCAATATCATGTACATGACTAGCGATGCCTTCACCAAAGAAATGGTCAGTACTATACGCGGACACGATCAAGAGAAGATTGAAAGCGCCAAAGACCGCTTCAAAGCGGTAGACCTTTTTATGTTGGATGATATACAATTCCTCGAAAAGCGCGAAAAGACGCTAGAGCTATTCTTCAATATCTTTAATGACCTACATTTGCAGCGCAGGCAGGTGGTGATCACCTCCGATAAATCTCCACAGGAAATTGACATGGAAGAGCGTATGCGTTCGCGCTTTGCCAGTGGCTTTCAGGCCGAAGTCAATCCCCCAGCTGTTGAAGAAAAGGTGGCTATACTGATGCAAAAATCAGAAGAGCTAGGATTCAGCATTGATAGCACTCTCGCTTTTTACCTTGCTGAAAATGTAGACACAAAGAACGTCCGCGATCTAATCGGCGCGCTAAAGCGCGTACACCTTTATGCTTCGGTGCAGCATGTGGAGATGTCAGTGGAATTAGCCGAAAAAGCTATCAGCGATAGCGGTCAGCGACGCAAAGCCAATATAGTGGTATCTCCACAGCAGCTAATCACGGTTGTATCAGATGCATACAATGTGAAGCTAAGCGATCTTGTATCCAAGAAGCGCACGCATAGCATAGTGTTGCCGCGGCAAGTGGCGATGTTTCTAATGAAGGAGCGGCTGAACCTCTCGCTGAAAGAGATTGGCATGCATTTTGGCGGCCGCGACCACTCCACTGTGAAATACGCTGTTGATTCAATACGAAATCAGCTTGCCACAGATGAATACCTCAAAGAACATGTTGAAAAGATAAGCAAGAAGACATTTGGATGATTCTTGCTTAGATTCTCTCTACAAATCAATAATCACAGCCGTTTCATCGCAATCTGGATATTTCACGCATTTTAGGCAGTCTGTCCATATCTTCTTGGGCAGTGCTTCCAGTGTTGTCAGGCTGAACCCAGCTTCTTTAAAGAAATCTTCGCGGTAAGTCAGGGCGAATACTTGCTTGAAGCCATATTTACGAGCACGTTCGAGCTGTTTCTCTATCATAGCAAGGCCTATACCATTGCGATGATGCTCAGGCGCTACAGCCAGCGAGCGAATCTCAGCCTTATCTTCCCATACTGGGCGCAGGGCGCAGACTCCCACGGCTTCACCATCCACTTTGCAGAGCAGATACTCAAATAGGTGTTCGTATATCTCATTTTTGCTAATCAGAAGCATCTGCCCCTTTCTAGCAAACTGGTTCACCAGCTCTTGTATTATTGGTGCATCTTTCATTGTTGCTTTTTCTAAGTTTATGTTCATATCATCCCCCTTTGTATAGTTTATATTGTATCGCATCCACTAGAGCCTGATAGCTGGCGTCCACTATGTTTGCAGCCACGCCCACTGTGCTCCAGCTAGTTTTGCCATCTGTAGATTCCATCAATACACGCGTTTTTGAGCCTGTACCATCTGCACCACTCAATATACGCACTTTGTAGTCAGTCAATGCTACCTCGCTTAATGCTGGATAAAATTTGAGCAGCGCCTTGCGCACAGCGTTATCAAGCGCATTCACAGGGCCATTGCCTGTAGCAGCTGTGTGTTCCTGCACTCCACCCACTGTAAGCATCACAGATGCTTCTGCCAGAGGCGTTTCCACTATGCTACGCTTCTCATCTATCACGCGGTAGCTGATTAGCTCAAAGTAAGTAGGTAATGCATCAATAGCAGCAAGGATCAATAGCGCAAATGATGCTTCTGCGCCTTCGTACTCATAGCCTTGATTTTCCATGGCTTTCAGCTTAGTCAATACTTTGCTGACAGTCTCGGGGCTAGAGTCAATATCAATACCAAATTCCTTGGCCTTATAGAGCAAATTGCTTCTGCCAGATAGATCAGATAGCAGCACACGCTGCTTATTGCCCACCAATGTAGGCTGCACATGCTCGTAAGTTTCAGGATTCTTCATAATCGCCGAAACATGCACTCCACCTTTATGCGCAAAGGCTGATTTGCCTACATATGCGCT